>NZ_JAXBVE010000024.1:0-77365 GCF_035181445.1 Photorhabdus africana | reverse complement strand
AGTTCTTCTAAATTAAACATGCCTGAGGATCTCCACGATTTTGTTTTCTTTGACAAAAACTTTGATCGTGCCTCAGGCACTTAGTTCCCTTCTTAAGCAAACCTCAGGTTAGATAATATCAACATTGTTAATTCTGTTGTGATGTGGGAATTTTTTATCGAATATTTTGATATATCTACGTCTAAATCTGGTTAATTACACGAGTGATTATTTCATAATAATTAAAAATATATTCTTATATAATTTCAGTTATTTGTCTTTATAATGATAATTTATTTTATATGATTTAATATAAGAATATTTAATGATGTCAATATATATCCTTATTATTAAATAATAATATCAAAAAGTTATATGAGGTTTTATTGATATAACTGTCAGAGTTGACAGTAGACTTTTAAGTGTAATTTTATAATTATAATTTTTGTTAATTAACCCTTGTGTGAGAACACAAATGAATGCGCTTGTTGTTAATAGGTATGAGCTTATTCTCCATAGTTATTGGTAAATTGAATGGTTTCATTAATAAATTAATAGGTATATTAGATGTTTAATTGATTTATTTATGTGTTAATAAAAATACCTTGTCATCATTATATGTTCTTCATATTAACCCAGACATAAGGGATAAAGCTGGTATGAATCTTAGTAAAAACATATTACAAACTATAGGTAATACTCCAGTAGTTATGTTGAATGGTAGATATACTAAAGGTATTAATGTCTTTCTCAAAATGGAGAATATTAACCCCGGTGGGAGTATTAAAGATCGTATTGCAGTTGCTATGTTGGAAAGGGCTGAGGCTCAGGGAGAATTAAGACCGGGAATGGTGGTGATTGAGCCATCATCAGGGAATACGGCAATTGGTCTGGCAATGGCGTGTGCTGTTAAAGGTTATCGATTTATTGCGGTTTTGGATCGCATGGTGCCGGCAGCGAAACGCGATAAAATAAAAGCATTTGGTGCGGAAATTATTTTCCTGCCAGAATTTGAAGCGGGAGAGGATACTGTCAAATATCGCATTGATTTAACTAAAGAGATTATAAAAGCTTATCCGAATGCGTTTAGCCCTATGCAATTTGAAAATCAGGTTAATCCTGATGAGCATTATCGTTCCACGGGGCGTGAGTTGTATGAAATC
This sequence comes from Photorhabdus africana, assembly GCF_035181445.1. Classification (NCBI taxonomy): domain Bacteria; kingdom Pseudomonadati; phylum Pseudomonadota; class Gammaproteobacteria; order Enterobacterales; family Morganellaceae; genus Photorhabdus; species Photorhabdus africana. Next base: position 76,223 of record NZ_JAXBVE010000024.1, on the reverse strand, counting down.
TTTGGTAATAATTTGACAGCTTGTTTTGCGACGGCAGGAAGTTGTGGAACACTGACCGGAATTTCCCGTTATTTGAAAGAGAAAAATCCACAGGTGCGAATTTATGGTGTTGAACCAGTGGGGTCAATTATTTTCGGTGGTGAGCCAGGAAAATATCTGGTACAAGGTGCAGGACTAGCGTTTATACCTTCTATTCTGGATCGTACCAACATCGATATTACCTTGAAGGTTGCAGATATTGATGCATTCCGAGTAGCAAGAAAGTTAGCCAGAAATGAAGGTATTTTAATAGGTGGAACGGGAGGTTGTGCGGTAAGCGCAGCATTAAATAGCTTAGATGATTTTAAATCTGGAGATAATATTGTTGTCATTATTCCTGATAGTGGAGAACGTTATATCGACACAATTTATAATGATACTTGGTTATTTAAAAATAATTTCTCAGAATTAGTTGAGGAAAGTAAAACAGAACCTCAACTAGAAGAAATTATTACAAACATGGGGTGCGTATTAAATGAGTTCTGATCGCGTTTTGGTGATTTACTATAATCGCCTCTATAATCCTCTTATCATAAGAAGTCTTAAATCTGAATATAGAGAGGTAATTGCTCTTTATATTGATGAAGGGCAGGTAAGAGACATTGAAGATATTGAATTAGAATGCATGGTTGCAGGTGCAGATAAATTTATCTATAAAGATTATCGAGCGCAATATGCTGAACACTTCCTTACAAAAGCGATAAAAGCGAATGCTATTTATCAAAATGGTTATTTTCTCAGTGCTGCACTTTCCCGGCCTGCGATTGCTGAGGCGGCAGTTGAAGTAGCCAATGAGCTCAATATTGATTATATTGCTCATCAATTCAGAGGCAATGATCAAGTCAGAGTGGATATGAATATAGAAATTCTGGATAAAATACCTCTTGCTTCGTTGAGAGATTTTAAATACGACGACAATATCGTAAATAGTTATGCTATGAAGTATGGTATTCCTCAAGAATTTGGTTGTAATAACCCTTATTCTACGAGTGAAAATATATGGGGATTAAGTGTCGAATGTGGTCCGTTGGCAGAACCGGAAGCATTAATTCCTGAAGATGCCAGAGCGAAATTATTTGAACATGCACTATCAGCCACTGAGCCAATATTTTTGTCATTAGGTTTTGAGAATGGTATACCGATATCGATTGATGGCGAAAAGAAATCATTATATGAAATTATTGAAATATTAAATAAGATTGGTAAAAAACTATCAATTGGTATTTTTGATATTGTTGAAGATGGCATTGTCGGTTTGAAAACACGTGCAATTTATCAATCACCTGCCGCACATATCTTAATTACCGCACATCGTGATTTAGAATGTTATTGTAGTAATCGTCACGAAAATTGGTTTAAAGAGATAGTTGATAAAAAATGGGTTGAATTAGTTTATTCTGGGCTTTGGTATGATCCCTTATTAACTCATTTAAACCACTTTATTGATAGCATGAATCAACATGTCAATGGTGAGATTAAGCTTGAATTAGGCTATAAATATGCCAACGTTTGTTCCCGTACTTCAAAGACGACTATATATGATGATAATTTAGCAATATATAATTGCGGGCATTTATATAGTCAAAACGATGCAGAGGGATTTGCAAAAATATTTAATATCCATACTAAGCAAAGTGCTAAATCTAAGATGAGGCAAAAGTTATGATTAAAGAATTATTAATGTGTAAACCGGATTTTTATGATATTGAATACGTTATTAATGATTGGATGGACCCTAATAATAGAGTCAATAAAAAATTGTCACAGCAACAATGGGATTTTCTTTATGAACGGTTGATTGAACGTGGCATCACTATTCGCACTATCGATCCTGTTAATGGTTTGCCTGATATGACTTTCTCAGGTGATTGTGGCATGGTGCATAATAATAAATTCCTTGCGAGTAATTTCCGGCACGCTGAACGCCAGGGGGAAAGCCAGTACTATATCGATTATCTGGAAAATCTAGGTTATGAGATACATCGTGTTGATGAAGATATCTATTTTGAAGGGCTTGGAGATGTTATCTATTGGGATAATGACATCATATTTGGTTATGGTCCTCGCTCAGATAAAGAAGCAATAAATACAATTCAGAAAGTCTATCCAGAACTTAAAGTTAAAGGTGAACTGCATATTCAGGATAAGACTTTCTTTCATGTGGCTCTGGCATTCTCGTTTATTGACAAAGATACGGTTATTTACTATCCAGAAGCATTTACTAAAGAGAGCCAGAGTTATATTGCTGAAACATTTGAACGCCGGATCTCAATATCAGAACATGATGCTAAGGAATTATTTGTCTGTAATAATATCCCAATAGGTAAAGATATTCTCATGCATGATTGTTCTATAGAGGTTGAACGTCAATTAAATAATTATGGTTATAATGTCATTAAATGCGATATGAGCGAATTCTTAAAGAGTGGTGGTAGTCTGCGCTGCTTAGTATTAAAAATTAAATAATTATAATGGGAGGATAATAAGTCATGTATATTTTAGGTATAAATTCAGTTTACCATGAATCAGCAGTTTGCTTATTAAAAGATGGAGAAACTATTTTTGCCATTGAAGAGGAGCGTCTAAATAGAAGAAAACACGGAAAACCAGCAAATATTGATAATCCTGATGAACTGCCATTAGCTTCCATTGAAGTTGCATTAGACTTTGCGGGTATTCGTTTGGAAGATGTGAGTCATATTGGGTTTTCTATTGATCCGATAGAGCGAAGAAAATCAGTCTTTATTGATGAAGTCACCAGTGAGGGAAATTGGGGAAGTGTATCGGGTGAGTCCATTTTTTATCGTAAGACCACTTCAGTACCCGAAATTTTACAATCAATGGGATTCCGTGGCCAATTTCATTGGGTTCCTCATCACACCGCTCATGCGGCATCTGCTTATTTTGTTTCGCCATTTGATAAAGCATTAACCTTATCACTTGATGGTGTGGGAGAGGATAATACCGCAGGGGTATATCTGGGCGATGGCAATAGTCTGAAAAAAATTAAAACCATTGAATACCCTAATTCAATCGGTTTTATGTGGGAGAAATTGGCAGAATTCCTAGGCTTTTCTGTATACGATGCCTGTAAGGTGATGGGAATGTCTGCTTATGGTAAGCCTGAAGGTTTTATGCCGGCGTTCCAGCAACTTGTCAAAATTGATGAGAAAGGTGAGTTTACTATCGATAACACCATTCTCAATTTCCGCAGCCAAGACTTTTCTAAATTAGAATCTTTGTTTGGTATTGTGAAAAGAGTCCCAGGTGGGGAGGTAGCGCAGGAATATTATGATATTGCTGCTTCTCTACAGCAAATAACTGATGAAATAGTGTTAAATGTGGCCCATCATTATTTGCAGGAAACAGCAACGAATAAACTCTGCCTTGCAGGTGGCGTTGCATTGAATTGCATAACGAATAAACGATTATATGAAGAGTTGGATATCGAAGATATCTTTGTTCAGCCTGCTGCACATGATGCCGGGACTGCCACAGGTGCCGCCCTATTTATTTGGCATCATATTCTTGAAAATAATCAGCGCTATCCTCTGACTCATACCTATTGGGGTCTGGAATATAGTGAAGATGATTACCAGCGTAGTTTGAAGGCCCACGGTTTGGACTGGACATATGAAGAGAATATTCATGAAGTTGTCGCAGGCTTGCTGGCTGAAAATAATGTCGTTGGCTGGTTCCAGGGGAGGATGGAATTTGGGCCGCGGGCATTAGGTAATCGTAGTTTGTTGGCTGATCCAAGAAATAAAGATATTCGCGATTTAATGAATCGTAAAGTTAAACATCGTGAAATGTTTAGGCCATTTGCACCTAGTGTATTGCGTCAACATGTTGCTGATTGGTTCCACGTTCGGAAGGAATTACCGGAAGCTGCAAAATATATGTTGTTAGCGATGGATGCTAAAGTGGATAAAGCATCGAAAATTCCGGCAGTGGTTCACGAAGATGGTACTGCCAGAGTTCAGGTGGTAGATAGTGCATCAAATCCAGATTATGCCCAGTTGATTGAGGCATTTTATCGGAAAACCGGTGTGCCTTTGTTGCTGAACACCTCTTATAATGATAGCGAACCGATTGTTTGTTCACCGGAAGATGCTATTAAAACTTTCATGAAAACTAATATTGATTATTTAGTTTTGGGGAATTATTTGATTAAATCGATTCATTAATTATTGCAGAGTAAACGTCTATCCCAGTAGGTGTAATTGATGAAATCAATTTGGGCATTGCTCAGTTTCAAATTGATAAATACAATAGTCTAATGGGATAGATATACCCTATGGATTTCAAGGTGGATCGCGACGGCAAGGGAGTGCAGCCAACAAAGAGGCAACTTGAAAGATAACGGGTATAATAAGGTTGAGGTAATATTAATGATACATAAGATCATACTGGCTCGATTTTTTTCTGTTTTTTCAGAGGCATTTGTTATGTTCGCTGTGCCTGTATTAGTATATACCTCAACTAATAGTGCTTCACTTTCATCTTTTGCTTTTGGGCTTGAACGGCTATTCAGAGTGATTTCTCTCCCTATTTCTGGTTGGATGGGGGACAGGATGCATACTTTGGTTATGTTATTCCTGAGTGATATTCTTCGATCATTAGTTTGCTTATTTCTTTTTATCCTTTCATTTATATATTCTGATAATAGCATCGTATATATCATTATTTCTCTCTCATGTGTTTTATCCTTTTTTAGCGGGGCGGGATATGTCAACCTTGAAGGTTTTGTCTCTAAAAACATGAGTGCAATAGAATTACCTTCGGTTAACTCTCGTTTACAATTTGTTGAACAGTTTACCTATATTGCAGCCCCGGCGGTTGTCGGCGTGCTGGTTTATAAATTCAGTGTTTATGCGGTATTTGCATTTGCATTTTTTCCTTTCCTGATTAGTAGTTTGATATGGTTTCAGCTACAAAGGAAAAACAGGATTGAAGAACTCGCTAATAGAGAAGGGTATAATCTGCCGGCCATTTTTAAGTTCTTGATGGAAAATCCACCCTTGTTACGCGTCATTAGCCTGACATTCCTGATGAATGTGATGCAAGGTGCTATTTTGTCAACGGCAGTTTATGTTATCACCAGTGTTTTTTCACAGCCGAAAGGGAGTTATGCTCAGCTTTTGGCTTATGCGGGGCTGGTGAATTGTTGTGTTTTTTTTATTGCGCCAAAATTGTGCCGGATTTTTGATGTGCGTATCGTTGGTGTAACGGCTTTTCTGATTGCGTTATGTGGTCTGACACTGTTTGCTACTGGGCCGTTATTTGTGGTTTACACATTAGGTTTCTTACTGGTTATTGGTTCGGAAGGCTGTTTTAATCTTTTTTCCCGCTCTTATCGAGCAAGTCTTATTCCGAAGCAGCGTTTTTCTCAGTATCTCGGTGTGGTGCTGGTTTTGAATCAATTAGCGACACCTTTAACCAGTTTTATTTGTGCTAATTTACTGAACTATTTTTCCTACAATAGTATTTATCTGATATTCTCTGCATTTGTTTTATTGATGTTTATTATTATTAACCCTTATCGTTCGCTTAAATTTAATCTGCATAATAGTCAATAATGGAGGAAATATGAGTTCGAAAAAATATTTGTTAGTGCTTGATTATCTTCCGGCAAGGCTGAATGAAATCGTCAATATTCGTGACTATATTCGATATAATTACTCCCTTGAGTTGGTGATTATTAGCGATATGTTGTCCGGTGAGGAAAAAAATGTTACACCATTTGTCTATCATATTCCTGTACGAACAGAAAATTATGTTGATGACAATTATGTTGATCGTGTGATAACCGTTCTTGCTGAACTTAATATGACATGTGCTGGTATTCTTCCTTTTATGGATGCGGTATCTGGGTATGCGGCTGTTATCGCGAAGAAATTAAACGTTTATGGTGATGATCCCAAATTAAGTTTCGCAGGTATTGAGAAATATCAATTTCGCCAACAAGAAACTCGAATATTACCGTTGCTTGCGGCACAACATATTAAGACGCCTCGATATACTTTCATTAATGAGATTAAAGAGCTAGAAGAGTTTTATGATTCTGTTCCGTATGGTGTGATTATTAAGCCTAATTGTGGTCGGGCAAATGTAGGCGTGGTAGCGGTTAAAGATAGAAGTAAAATCCCAACGGCTTTTGCTCAATCTGTTGAGCAATCTGGTGGTAATCAAACTCTTGCAGAAGAACTTATTATTTTCGATACAGAATATTCGTACGATGGTATTGGTTGTATGGCATTTTTAACGCAAAAAGTTTCTCAGAAAGGGGAATTTCCTGTTGAAATAGGGCAAATAGTTCCGGCGCAATGTGATGGCAGAAATACGATTGCATTACATAAAGCAGGGCAGGCAATGAATCTGATTTCAGGGCAGACTCTTGGCGCATTCCATAATGAGATTAAGCAAGATAGTAAAACGGGAGAAACTTTTCTGGTTGAAACTAATCGTAGACCCGCGGGTATGCGTATTTGGGATATGGCTAACCGGGTATATGGTATAAGCTTGCAGGAAATTTGGGTTGACCATTTAGTCAAAGGATTTAGTGATCGAATGATATTGCCTGAAGCAAAGGGAAGAGCATTTTTGATTAATTTGCTGGCAGGTAAAGATGGCAAGATTAATGATAAATTCGATCAAACAGAAGTTAATGAAGTATTATTAGCATCTGTTGATAATATTTTGAGTAGATTATGTTACGAAATTATTGCCATAAAAATTAATTTAGATAAGAATTCATCGGTTTATGAAACACCAAAAAGCAATAATGATTTCTGTGGTTACGTTTGTGTGCATATTAATGATGAGCGCGTCAAATGTGAATCCCTGATGAATGAAATTAATGATGCATGGAGGGATATATTGTCTAATTATATTTTATAATTTCGTATGGTTAGAGCCTTATTTGGGCTCTAATTGTTATATGATTAGATTATATGCTATTGCTTTAGCAACTGCTGCAACTTTATTGGGAACCACTAATTTCTCCATGACATTGTTAATGTGGAAATTAACTGTTCTTGTTGAAATATCCAGTATATCGGCTATTTCAGCAGAAGTTTTTCCCTCACAAGTCCATCTTATGACTTCAACTTCTCTGGTAGAGAGCGTTGGAACAATGATTTTATCCTTTTTATTTTTTAGGTTATTAAATGTTTTTATGCATTCATTTGCCAATATGCCTAATACTCCTGCTTTATTAAGTATTTCATTGTGGGAAATAGTGCCTTCTTTTCTGGCGACTGAAAAAATTGACCTTTCTCCATGATAACCTTTAATTTTGATTGAAAGACTATTTTTAACTTCATTTTTATTTGAATTTGATTTTTTAATCATAAAATCAGCGTTTTTTGATATTTTATCATTACAAACTGACGGAATAGAGAAAGTATAATCACCATTCATTAATTGGTCGCTGTCATGATTATTATCTTGATTATAATTGCTTGCAGTTTCTATATTTAGGTTGGTTATTAGAACATATTTTTTTGTCGTGAATGGATATTTTTCTTCCTGATAAATTGAGTAGAATTCAAAACCCAGATAGTTTATCGCGTTTAACAGCCTCCTTTCTAATTCAGGCATGGTTTTGGACTTTTTAATTTTTGATAAAATCTCATTAAATGATGTATTCATAAGATTTTCCTCATTATATAATATTTGCAATAAAATTAATTTTATATAAAAAATATTTTATTCATATAATCAATTATAAGTAAAAATTTTAAAAATTGAATCCTTATATTGTAACCTTTAAGAAATAAATATGCTACTTAGAATTATATCGATTATTAGCTTTTATATAAATAAGAGCCTATCTCAATAGGCGTAATTGTTGCAGGCCGTACTTATAAATGAACAGAGAACACGGACAGCGCGGAAAAACCGGAGCGTACACGTAGTACGTGAGGATTTTGAGCACTGCCCAGGTTCGCTCTTTATGGCAAAGAAGGACAAATAAAATAGCCCTATTGGGATAGGCAGTAAGATTCCAAAATAGTGCTACATCTTATACTACTCATAATTCTATGTATAACAATGAGTTGAAGGCGGCTATGTGTAGCAGAATTATGAAACGTTATTTATTTGGGCGGCATGTATTTTCCTGGTGACATCTTCGGTTTACCCTGCTGCATAGCGCTGTTATGCTTACAGGCCTAATTTAATTTGATCACAGGTATTTTCATGGCAAAACTTTCTTTTGACTCTATCGAAGCACAAGCAAGTTATGGGGTTGGCTTGCAGGTTGGGCAGCAATTATTGGAGTCTGGCTTGCAAGGTCTGGAACCTGAAGCGTTGTTAGCGGGGTTATGTGATGCGCTGGAAAATCATTCTCCAGCGGTGCCGGTCGATATATTGCATCGTGCTTTACGTGAAATGCACGAGCGTGCAGATGGTGTGCGTCGTGAACGCCAGCAAGCTATGGCAGAAGAGGGTCAGAAGTTTCTGGCAGAAAACGCTCAGCGTGACGGTATAAGTACGACAGAATCTGGTTTACAGTTCTCTGTACTAAAACAGGGTGATGGTGCAATTCCTGCCCATACTGACCACGTGCGTGTTCATTATACGGGTCGTCTGATTGATGGCACTGTGTTTGACAGCTCAGTACAGCGTGGCGAACCTGCTGAATTTCCTGTGAATGGGGTGATTGCTGGATGGATTGAAGCATTGACGTTGATGCCTGTCGGTTCTAAATGGGAGCTTTATATCCCTTATAATTTGGCTTATGGCGAGCGTGGTGCCGGTGCATCGATTCCCCCATATAGCACTCTGATTTTCGAGGTGGAATTGTTGGATATTCTGTAAGTTTTATCCACAAGTAGGATTAAAAAATAGCCGGTATATCCGTCTCAGACTACTGACAAACCCATTTAAAAAATGGGGGATGTTTTCAAACCATCGAAAATTTCAGCTAGGATGTTGCCGATGAACTGGCTTTCCCTCAATTTTCTAATTATTTCTTTAAATAGGGTCTTTGGCCCGCTAGTTTTTGCCATTTATCTGAAAAATAGACAGGAATGCTATCGGTAACGTTATCTTCCGCTATTCTGTGCCATTGTCACCAGCATTTGGGTTCTCTCTAATCTTAACCGTGTTCATAATGCCGTTTCGCATTGGTAAGGTTAGGTTTCACCGTCTCTTTTAGCTTGTTAGCACTTGTTTACTTTACCTTTGGCTGAGTTTCAGTCTTTCGAGTATTTTTTATTTTTTTAATAACTTTAGTGACAAATAAACAATATTTTGTTTGTTTTTATTATAAATATAACATTGATTTAGTAAATATATTGAAGAATAGTGTAGATACTTCATTGCATCAACAATGATGAAAAGTCTGGTGGATCAATAAGTCAGGAATGCTATCTTGATATAAAGGAAATGAATGCAATTGAAATATCATCATTGATACCCTATTTTTCTCGCCGTATTTACCAACCGATGTCTCGGTGATTAAACCGATGGAAAGTTTTCATCTGATGAGCTCGTTACGTTACCTGATTGAGAATGAAACTGCCCGCAAACAATTTTTGAATTCTCCTGATGTTAAGAATATGGCTCAGAAAAACGCCTTTGTTGCCAAAAGTCTGGCGGAAATGAGTGCATCTCCTCTTGAATTATCACTGAAGTGCTCCCGAATACGGCGCTGAGTGTGATGGATGAACAATGTGAATGTCTGATTGATCGCAGTGTGGTCAAATATCTTGAAGGTTCAATTCTTGCTTAGAAGAATTGTTGGTGGTACAGCGGGTTGGATGACGGCATCATATTGGGCAAAAGTGCTTGGTGAGAACATGAAGATCACAGTGAGATTGCATCAGATTGTCAATAAATTGAGCAGGTATATCCGGCTGTTTTTATTTTAGGAATGGTAATAAAATTCTTACCGTTCCAATAAAAAGATCAATTTGTAATATAGTCTATACCTTATGGATTTCAAGATGCATCGCGACGGCAAGGGAGTGAATCCCCGGGAGCATAGCAAACTATGTGACCGGGGTGAGTGAGTGCAGCCAACAAAGAGGCAATTTGAAAGATAACGGGTATAAAATGATAACAGATGACTAACCGCAGAGGTGTGTGATGCTAGAACAAATCTGCCAACTGGCTCAGGAAGCTGGTGCGGCTATTATGACAATTTATCAGGATGAACATCCCCTGAAAGTTGATCATAAGCAAGATGATTCACCGGTTACTATGGCTGATATTGTGGCTCATAAAGTAATTAAAGCCGGATTATCCCGTATCGCTCCAGAAATTCCACTGTTGTCGGAAGAAGAGCTTCCTACTTGGGAAGAGAGGCGTGATTGGAAGCGCTATTGGTTAGTTGATCCTCTGGATGGTACCAAGGAATTTATTAATCGTAACGGTGAGTTTACGGTTAATATTGCCTTGATTGATGAGGGGGTTCCTGTGATGGGAGTGATATATGCTCCTGTACAGGATACGCTTTATTCCGGGCAAGGGCGGCAGGCATGGAAAAAAGCCTGTGGAGGTCAATGCTTGCCGATTAAGATTCGTGATGCTAATCCACCAATGGTCGTTGTTAGCCGCTCTCATATGGATACAGAATTAGAAGATTATCTCAATCAGTTAGGTGAACATCAGACGGTTTCTGTGGGGTCTTCACTAAAGTTCTGTTTGGTGGCTGAAGGAAAAGCGCAACTTTATCCTCGCTTTGGGCCCACTCATATCTGGGATACCGCGGCGGGTCATGCTATAGCCATTGCTGCTGGTGCTCACGTGACGAACTGGAAAGGTCAGACACTAGATTATACGCCTCGTGAATCATTCCTGAATCCGGGATTTAGAGTAACGATTTTTTAATTATGGCTGTTTTTCAGCGGAATTGTGGTGATAAGGGCAAACGAAAACATACCTGCAAGTCGTTATCACCACGGATGTTTTTACTGTAGTTCCTTACGAACTAATTCAATGACCTGTTTGATTTCATTGCTGTTTAACGCACCTTCTTTGGTAAACTTCGCTGCGCCATTTTTGTCCAGGACAATAATGGCAGAACTTTTAGCTTCCAACTGCCAAGCTTTTTTGGCCACACCGTTGCTGTCAGCGATAAACTGAGACCACGGAAACTCTCTTTTGCTATCTTCAATACTGCTGCGGACAAAGGGTCCAGTGCCGAATATGGCATCATTGATATTGATGATGGTGGTTGTTTGGTATTTTTCTTTTGAAAAATCAGCGCGTTTTATTTCTTCTATCAGTGGAGCATTCATCTCTTTAGCTGCACTACGGCCTGCAATATGTTGTATGACTCTCACTTTACCAATCAGTTTTCCACTATCCCAATTTTGGTAGCTAAACTTGTTATTGTTGAGTAACAACTCACCTTTATCAGAAACACTAATCGCAGGAACCTGTTGTTCCAGAGTGATGTTGTGGGCGAATGCTAAAGCAGGAGAACAAAGTAGCGCAGCATATAGCATAAAGTTCTTTATCATAATTTTTCCTTTGTAGGTTAACGTGACAATGCATGGATCTCTAGCATAGCGGGTATTAACTGATTTATCTCTTTAAAGAAGATCAAATTTTTAACATTAAGTAAGAGATAAAGTTACATAGTTATGTATATCTAAATATCTGTCATTTTATGTAAATTCAGTGCATAAAACTAAAAATGGAGGGAACAAAATCGGATAAATTCAGTCTATTATTCTACATAACGGTATGGTGTATGGAGTTGGTTCACCAAACGTAACCGTAAGAAGTACTTAGGAGGAAAAAAACGGAGATGAAAATTTTTCACCGATATAACCCACTGAAAATTGCTCTCTACGTTAAAACTTTATTCCGTGGACGTTTGTACATTAAAGACATGGGGGCTTTCGAATTCGACTGCGGCAAAATTTTACCGCCGAAGGTGAGAGATAAGCGCCATTTTAGTGTAATGAGCGAAGTCAATCAGCAAGTGCTACGTTTGCAGGCCGAAATAGGATAGATAACGAAAAAGAATCGGGTTGCATACTGATGTAATCTGCGCCACAAAATAACAATAAGTGGCGCTTAACACGAGAATACTAAACGGCCTTAGCTCAAGAATAGGCCGTTTTTATTTATCATCACTGATAGGCAGGTTTTGCGTTGGTGTCGTGGTGAGAGTATCAGTGATTTTTGTGACTAATAGCTGATCGATTTTGTAGTTATCAATATCGACAACTTCAAATTTGTAACCAGCAAACTTAACTGAATCAGTACGCTTTGGAATTTTACGCAACCGAAACATCATGAAACCTGCAATGGTTTCATAGTTACTTGAATCAGGAAAATCATCAATATCCAGTACACGCTGTACATCATCAATAGGTGTTCCTCCTTCTACTAACCATGAATTTTCGTCACGGATGATGATCTGCTCTTCTTGTCCTTGGTCGACTAAATCACCCATCAGTGTGGTCATAACATCATTAAGGGTAATCACACCCATTACTAACGCATATTCATTCAGGATAATAGCGAAATCTTCACCCGCCGCTTTAAAACTTTCCAGTGCATCTGAAAGTGTCAAGGTATCTGGAATGATCAGCGCGTTGCGGATCTGGACACCTTTATTGAAGCTTAGGCTTTGACCACTTAGGACACGGTTAAGCAGATCTTTGGAATCTACATAGCCGATAACGTGATCAATATCTCCATCACATATTAGGTACTTGGAATGTGGCTGGCTAGAAACCCATTGTTTGATACTTTCCTCACTTTCATGCTTATCGAAGTAAATGATACTTTCCCTTGAGGTCATGGCAGAAGGCACTGTGCGGGATTCGAGCTCGAACACGTTTTCAATCAGTTCATGTTCTTGTTTACGCAGCACACCAGCAACAGCCCCTGCTTCCACAACCGCAAAAATATCATCGGATGTGATATCTTCATTACGTACTGTCGGAATTTTAAAGAGCTTAAAGATAAGATCAGACAGGCCGTTAAATAGCCAAACGAGTGGACGACAAACTGTCAGACAGAAACGCATTGGGTTAACGATTTTCACGGCGACTGCTTCAGGCTTAATCATGCCGATACGTTTTGGTGTCAAGTCAGCGAGCAAAATGAATATACTGGTCACAATGGTAAATGAGCAGATAAAGCCCAACTGGTCTGCCCATTCGGGGCGCATAAATTTCATGAAAAACGCTTTTAATGACGGAGAGAATGCGGATTCACCGACAACACCTGCCAAAATTGCCACTGTATTTAGGCCGATTTGCACCACGGTAAAAAACATTCCCGGCGTTTCTTGTAATTTGAGTACATGGGCTGCGTTGACATTACCTTCATCTGCCATCAGTTTTAGTTTGATTCGCCTAGAGGCAGCAAGAGAGATTTCAGATAACGAAAAAAAGGCGCTTATCGCGCACAATATAAATACTATTAAGAGACTATTTAGCATAAGGAATCCATGTTCTACCTCCGGTGGTAGGGTAGGCTGCTATTAGAAAAGCACCGGAGGAAACAATAAAAATCATATTAAGATAAAAAGTGACAACAAACACTTAGAAAGCTATTGATTATCGTGGTAATTATAACATTAATTAAATGTTTCGACTAGTTTTTGTTCGTTTTGGCTAGGCAAACACCAATACCGCCTAGCCCGCAATACCCCTCAGGATTCTTAAATAGATACTGTTGGTGATAGTCTTCAGCGAAATAGAATGGCCCCGCGTCTGTGATCTCCGTTGTAATAGGGCGGTTATCGCCTTGTTGTTGCATTGCTTTTTGGAAATGTTCACGGCTGGCTAATGCCAGTTCATGTTGCTGAGGTGACACGGTATAAATCGCTGAGCGATACTGAGAGCCAATATCCCCGCCCTGGCGCATCCCTTGAGCGGGATCGTGGTTTTCCCAGAAAAGTTTTAATAAGTTTTCGTAGCTGTTTTTTGCTGGATCGTAAACAATTCTAACAACCTCAGCATGTCCGGTCAGGCCGTTACAAACTTCTTCGTAAGTTGGATTCGCTGTTGTACCGCCGCTATAACCTGCAGAGGTGGTGTAAATATCAGGTTGTTGCCAGAATAGGCGTTCTACGCCCCAGAAACATCCCATACCAAAATAGGCAACTTCCATATTTTCTGGAACAGGTTCTATCGCATGATCAGTAACAGCATGGTTAGGTGAAACCTTCAGTGGCTCAGTTCTGCCCGGTAATGCACGATGAGGATCAATAGATAGGCTTTTATTAGCTGAAGTTGGCACAATTCACTCCCGTAATTATTAAGTTTTCAGATATTGATGGATTGTATATATTGTAAACTTTACTCAAGATAAATTGATTATAGTTAAATTATTCCGATCAGGTTAGGAGTTCGCGTGTCGAGATACCCCGTTTTATGCTTTCTTTGTGTGTCTATCGTAACTCCCATTGCTCATAGTGCTAATCTTCGTCTGAAAATAGAAGGATTAACAGGTAAGTTGGAAAAAAATGCTCGAATTCATCTCTCCACTATCAGCACTGATGAAGTTGCGCCAGATGGCCGTTTTCGATCTCGTGTAGATAAAGCGATTCGTGAAGGTTTGCGTCCGCTTGGTTATTATGAACCTATTATCGAGTTTACCTATCAGGAAAATAAGCCACCCGCTCGCTCGGTATTAACGGCAAAAGTTACTGTAGGCGAACCGGTGAGAATTGCCGATGTTAATGTTGTTTTGGAAGGTGGGGCTAAGACAGATGGAGATTATGCCAAACTGGTTAAAAGCAAGAGCCCAAAAAAAGGAACGGTTCTTAATCATGATGAATATGAAAGCCTTAAAGGTTCTTTGACCGGGCTCGCTATTAGGAAAGGTTATTTTGACGCTGTTATGAAAAAGAGCCAATTGGGTGTTGCCAAAGAACGACATGAGGCATTCTGGGACTTTGTTTTTAATAGCGGTGAGCGTTATCACTTTGGTCAGGTGCGTTATCGTGGTTCACAGATCCGCGAAGATTATTTAAATCATTTAGTTCCATTCAAAGAAGGGGATTTTTATACTTCTGAACAATTGGCCGAATTGAATCGGCGGTTAGCAGAAACTGGCTGGTTTAATTCAGCAGTAGTCTCACCGGATTTTAATACCGCTAGAAAAAATGGTGACGGAATGCTTCCTCTTGAAGCGGTATTAACACCACGTTCCAAAAACTATGTTGAACTGGGTGGGGGTTATGGATCTGATATAGGGCCACGGGTAAAGGCGAAATGGACAAAACCGTGGCTTAATTCCCGTGGACACAGCCTTAGCACCAGTATTAACCTTTCTGCACCTGAACAGGTTATTGATGCTACCTATAAAATGCCGCTGAAAGTGAATCCATTAGAGCAATATTACGCATTGCAGACGGGTTATAAGCGTAAAGATATCAACGATACCGTATCAGATACCGCGACAGTAAATCTTTCCCGTAATTGGGATCTTTCAACGGGTTGGCAGTATGGGATCAATATGCGGTGGAGTCTCAGCCATTTTACTCAGGCTAATGTCACGAATACGGCAATGTTATTGTACCCAGGGGCGAACGTCAGCCGTATCCGCCAGCGTGGAGGAACGATGCCTTATTGGGGCGATAGCCAGCGCTATTCTATTGATATCTCCGATACTCTTTGGGGTTCTGATGTTGATTTCTTGGTGTTACAGGCGCAAAACGTTTGGATCAGAACTTATTGGGATAATCACCGTTTTGTTGCTCGGGGTAATTTGGGTTGGATAGAAACCAATGCATTCGAGAAGGTTCCTCCCGACTTACGCTTTTTCGCTGGTGGTGATCACAGTGTTCGTGGTTACAGATATCAGAAAATCTCGCCTAAAGACAATAAAGGAAAATTGACCGGTGCATCCGCACTGGTTGTGGGTTCGCTTGAGTACCAATATAACGTAACGGGCAATTGGTGGAGTGCTGTTTTTGTTGATACCGGCGAGGCCATTAATGACATTAGAAAAAGCAATGTTAAAACCGGCGTAGGTATTGGTGTGCGTTGGGCTTCTCCGGTCGGACCCATTAAGTTTGACCTTGCCAGACCAATAGGGGATTCAGAATCCCGTAACATCCAGTTTTACATCGGGTTAGGATCTGAATTATGAGATGGATGAAAAAGGTCAGTATTGCTTTTCTGCTGATAGTGACTTTGTTGGTTATTGCTGTTGCCGGGTTGGTAGGAACGCAATCTGGCCTGCATTTTATGATTAACAGTGCTGCCCGTTGGGTACCGGGATTGGATATAACCAGCGTCAGCGGCGGTTGGCGTGATTTGACCCTGAAAGGCGTTAAATATCAAATGCCCGGTGTTAATGTCAATGTGAATCAACTCCACCTTTCACTGCGCCTTTCCTGTCTGAAAAATAGTCAATTATGTGTTAATGCATTGACAACGGAAGGCGTAAAAGTTGCGATTAATACTAAACAATTGCCCCCTGCGGGAGAACCGTCGCCAAAGTCAGAACCTTTAACTGAACTGAGGACGCCGTATCCAGTCTCACTTGATTTGCTATCCGTTAAAAATGTCACTGTCACCGTAAATGATACGGTATTTGCCCTTGACGAATTGAGGACCGCAGCTCATTGGCAGCAAAAAGCATTAACACTTAAGCCAACGAAAATTAATGGATTGCTAGTGGGACTGCCAAAAACGCCCCCTGACCGGCTGAAAATAGCGGAAGAAGCAGAGGGGAAAACACAACGAGGGAGTGAACCGGAAAAATCGTTGGGAGAAATTCTGAAAAAATTATTCTCTCAACCGCTATTGGCAACATTACCAGAAGTGCCTATTCCACTGGATATGACTGTTGCAGGGATAAGTGGTCAGCAATTACGGCTGACGGGTGATACCAATATCACAATCAATGAGTTTTTACTGCAACTTAGCAATCAAGGGCAGCAGATTCAGCTCAATAAATTGAATGTTAAAATGCCGGAAGGTTCTCTCGCCATTAATGGTTCCACGATTCTGGCACAGCAATGGCCGATAAAACTGGTAATAAAAGGTGAGCTAAGTCGACAAGAGATCCAAGGACAAAAGGTTAATGTAAAGCTTAATGGCGCTTTACTGGAGCAACTCAGCTTAGGGCTGAATTTGTCTGGTCCTGTCAGTGCTAAACTTGATGTTCAAGCGGAACTGGCTAAGGTAGGTTTACCCGTGCGGATGACGCTTGAAAGCCAACAACTGAGTTGGCCTTTAACGGGGAAGCCAGAATATCAGCTTGATAGCGTAAAAATGCGCCTCAATGGTAAGGCCAGTGGTTATGATTTGTCATTGCGTTCCAGTATTAACGGTAGTGAAATTCCGCCAGCATTACTTGTATTAGATGCCAAAGGTACTGAAGAACAGTTTAAGTTGACCCGTTTACGCTTGTCTGCTTTGCAGGGAAAGAGTGAACTGGCAGGTGTGGCAGATTGGAGTAAGGCGGTAAGCTGGAATGCGGTGCTGACACTCTCCGGGATCAATACCGCTAAACAGTGGCCGGAATGGCCTGCCAAAATCGATGGGAAAATAGTTACCCGTGGTAGTTTACACGGTGGTAGTTGGCAGCTTCAGATCCCGGAAATTACGCTGGACGGTAACGTAAAACAGAACTTAATAAAAGCCAAAGGTAAGATTTCTGGTAACGCGGCTGGTCAGTGGAATATTCCTCAATTCGAGCTGGCTTTAGGGCGCAATAAAATGAATCTCCAGGGACAATTGTCCAAACAGTGGAAACTGGATGGCGATGTTCGTGCACCGAAGTTGGATGGTATATTTCCGGGGCTTGGCGGTGTCGTGAATGGAACGTTGAAATTACGTGGTAATATACAAGCACCTCAGCTTTTGGTTGATCTCAATGCTAACGGATTGAAATGGCAGGATTTGCGCATTGATCGAGTGAATGTGAAAGGGGATGTACGTTCTGCTGAACAGATCCAAGGGAATCTTGCTGTTAAAGTGAGTGAGTTGAAACAAGCGGATTTGATTGTCCGTAATTTTACGTTGGATGCAAAGGGCGATGAGAAACAGCACAACTTGCAACTAAAGATCGACGGTGAGCCGATTGCTGGTCAACTTTCGCTTAATGGTCGTTTTGATCGTAAGCAACAGCGATGGCAAGGTAGCATCGACAATACCCGTTTTGACACCCCGGTTGGAGAATGGCGTTTAACTAAAGCAATAACTCTCGATTATCTTAATCAACAACAGAAAGTCACTGTGGGCACGCATTGTTGGCTGAATCCACATGCGCGGCTCTGCATACCTAAATCCATTGAAGCAGGTGCCAGCGGTAGCGCATCCCTCATTCTTGAACGCTTTGATCTTGCTATGATTCAGCCATTACTGGGACCTGAAACACATTTGAAAGGTGTATTCAGTGGCGATGCTGACGTTAAATGGAGCGCGGACGGCGGATTACCTCAGGCCAACGTTAATTTGCGTGGTGATGGGGTGCAGGTTAAGCAGATGGTTGATGGCACTGCATTACCAGTAGATTTCCAGACCCTGACACTCAATGCCAGCTTGAAGAGTGGCACAGCAGAGTTGAATTGGTTATTTAAGATTATGGGAAATGGCCGATTCAACGGTGGCGTACAAGTTGCTGATCTTGCTGGGAGCCGTAAGCTGTCGGGCAATGTAGATATTCAGGATATTTCACTGGCGTTAATTAAGCCGATTCTTGGGAAAGGTGATAAAGCTGACGGTCATTTGAATGCTCACCTGCGTCTGGGAGGCAATGTCAGAAATCCATTATTGTTTGGCCGGTTAGACTTGAGTGCACTGCAAGCTTCGGGTCATTGGATCCCATTTGATATTACTCAAGGGCAAATTGGTGTGAATTTTGATGGAATACGTTCCGTTCTTGATGGTGTTATTAAAACGCCGAAGGGGCAGCTTAACCTAAATGGTGACGCGGACTGGCGTAATGTGGATGCATGGCATGCACGAATAACGGCTAACGGCGACAAGTTAAGGGTAGTTTTTCCACCAATGGTGAAAATTGATGTTAGCCCTGCTCTGGTGTTTGAGGCTTCACCCCAGTTGCTGAAATTGGATGGTAGCGTTGGTATTCCTTGGGCGCGTATTACCGTGAAGGAGCTACCAGAATCGACAGTTGAGGCTTCATCGGATGAAGTTATATTGAATGAGAATCTTCAGCCATTACAACAGAAAAAAGCGTCTATCCCGATTCAAAGTAACTTGGCGATTCATATAGGAGATGATGTTCGTCTTAGTGCTTTCGGCCTTAAAGCACAACTTAAAGGCGATCTGATGGTTGTTCAAGATAAACAAGGCCTGGGTTTGAATGGCCAAGTTGATATTCTTGATGGCCGTTTCCGTACTTATGGGCAGGATCTGATCGTTCGTAAAGGGCTGATTATGTTCTCAGGTCCACCTGATCAGCCATTACTCAACATTGAGGCTATCCGTAATCCAGATTCTACCGATGGGCGGGTTATTGCCGGGGTAAGGGTAACCGGTTTGGCGGATCAGCCAAAAGTAGAAATTTTTTCAGAGCCTGTTAGATCACAATTGGAAGCACTTTCTTATCTGTTGCGTGGTGAAGGGTTAGAGAATAGTAACTCGGACAACTCACAGATGACGGCAATATTAATAGGTTTGGGGGTTGCACAGAGTGGTCAGTTGGTGGGTAAGATCGGTGAAATATTTGGTGTTTCCGACTTAGCACTGGATACTCAGGGGGTTGGTGATAAATCACAGGTAGTTGTTAGCGGAAAGATTACAAAAGATCTGCAAGTTAAGTATGGTGTTGGTATATTTGATTCATTGGCAACATTAACCTTACACTATAGGTTAATGCCTAGATTGTATCTGGAAGCGGTATCTGGTATTGATCAGACATTGGATTTGCTCTATCAGTTTGAGTTTTAAAAATGCGAATTATTGTTTATGGCAGCTTACGGCGCAAACAGGGCAATCATCATTGGATGACCGATGCTCAATGGTTAGGTGATCATCGGCTGGAAGGCTATGAGCTATATGACCTTGGGCATTATCCTGCGGTTATCCGTGGTGACGGAAGTATTGAATGTGAGGTATATCGAATCAATTCTACTATACTGACAGAATTAGACGATTTGAAAGATAATTCGCGGGAGTATGTAAGGGAATTGATTCAGACACCGTATGGCAATGCATGGATATATCTTTATCAGTTTCCAATAACCGGTTTACGGCGGATAAAAAGCGGTGACTGGTTGAAGCGTCATGTGGAAGAGTAAATAAAAATCCCTTTTTTGTCATAAACAGGGATTATGATATTAAAAAACCTCTGCCGGTGATGTTCCCCAGAGGTTTTTTAATTATTTAAACAAGGGAAAAGCTATTTCTTAGCGGCACGTTCGAAAGAGGAGATAATTTCTGCTTTAGCAGCTTCGATATTATCCCAACCATCAACTTTAACCCATTTACCTTTTTCCAGATCTTTATAGTGCTCAAAGAAGTGAGTGATCTGAGCGCGCAGTAGTTCTGGTAAATCGTTCACATCTTTAATGTGATCATACTCTTTGGTTAGCTTGCTATGTGGAACTGCAACCAGTTTTGCGTCTTCACCTGATTCATCAGTCATTTTCAGAACGCCAACTGGACGGCAACGGATCACAGAGCCTGGTTGTAGTGGGTATGGCGTGGGAACCAGAACATCAACCGGATCACCATCCAGAGATAAGGTGTTGTTGATGTAACCATAGTTGCATGGATAGAACATCGTGGTAGACATAAAACGGTCTACAAACAGGGCACCGGATTCTTTATCAATTTCATATTTAATCGGATCTGCATTTGCAGGGATCTCAATAATGACATAGATATCTTCAGGCAGTTCTTTTCCTGCCGGTACTAAGTTCAGGCTCATGAAAGTTTCCTTTATTTTAAACCAGAATAGAGTGGGGAGTATTATAGCCAAAACATTTTTTAAAGTACTCTCCATTTTTCTGACAAGTAACTTGTTGATTGATGCTGTCGCTGAGTTTGATGATAGCCCCGGGGTGCAGTCATTAAAAACCTAGAACAAAAGGCCGTTTAACACTGCCACTGGCGAGAGCATAATAACCAGTGACATGCTCATTACCACACATGACAAAGGTGCAGTTAGCTGCTGTATAGGGCATTTTTTGCCTTTGACCCATTAAGACGAGCTATTGTTCTATGTGCTGGTGATAAGTCAGGGAACGAAAAGCATTTTTACAAAGAAATGATCTCGGTGGCTGATGCTGAGTATGAAGCTCACTTAGCGAGTTTGGAGGGTAAAAATGAAAACTCTTAAAGATAAGATACGAGAATTTTCTGTTGAAGATCGAGCAGATATAAAACAGATGGCTGATGAAATGATTTTAGAAACTGGTTTGCAACTGATGAGAGAAGAGCTGAATATCTCTCAGAAAAAACTGGCGGATAGTTTAGGTGTTAGTCAGCCTGCAATTACGCAAATAGAACAACGGGGTAACGATATAAAACTGGCTACGTTAAAGCGTTATGTTGAAGCTATGGGAGGCAAACTTAGCCTCACCGTAGAACTCCCAACTGGAGATGGGCGAATTTTTCATATCTGACAGAAGTGGTGACTACTCCTTGAGCTTGTGCACGATTTTGTGTAGTCGCCATTTTATTGAAGGTGATCTGTTAGGTGGTCACCAATCAGTAATAAAGTAACTAGTTAAAATTAAAAAAGCGACGAAAAATCCCGCCGCTTATCCGTCATTAACCGATGAAATTACTCATCTGGAAACTCAGCCATAAAACTCTCTGCTTTCTCCACCATTGATTTACTACCCACAAAGAAAGGGACGCGCTGGTGCAGTTTGGATGGAGTGAT
Source organism: Photorhabdus africana (assembly GCF_035181445.1). Classification (NCBI taxonomy): domain Bacteria; kingdom Pseudomonadati; phylum Pseudomonadota; class Gammaproteobacteria; order Enterobacterales; family Morganellaceae; genus Photorhabdus; species Photorhabdus africana. Next base: position 54,395 of record NZ_JAXBVE010000024.1, on the reverse strand, counting down.
ATCCAGAATGCGGTTGGCACCATCACTCGCTTTACCTCCGGCTTGTTCAGCTAGGAATGCCATTGGGTTACATTCATACAGTAAGCGTAATTTTCCTGATGGATGGCTGGCGGTGCTTGGGTAAATGTAGATACCACCTTTCAGCAGATTGCGGTGGAAATCAGCAACCAGCGAACCAATATAACGGGTGGTATAAGGGCGCTGAGTTGCTTCATCTTGTTCTTGGCAATATTTAATGTACTTCTTTACCCCCATAGGGAATTTGATGTAATTCCCTTCGTTGATGGAATACATATTGCCATTGGGTGGGAACTGAACTTTCTCATGGGAAAGACAAAATACTCCCAAAGAAGGATCGTAAGTAAAGGCGTGTACCCCACAGCCAGTGGTGTAGACCAGCATAGTTGAAGAACCATAAACAACATAGCCGGCAGCGACTTGACGATGACCTGGTTGCAGGAAATCTTTTTCAGTCACTGGCTGGCCGATGGGGGTAATACGACGGTAGATAGAGAAGATAGTACCGACGGAAACGTTTACATCAATATTTGAAGAACCATCTAATGGGTCCATCAAAACAACATATTTTGCGTTTTCAGCGCGGTCGCCTTCAAAAATAACGATATCGTCTTCTTCCTCTGAAGCGATCCCCGCAACTTCACCGCGTGCTTTCAGTGCTGCTTTGAGTTTTTCATTAGCATACAGGTCCAGTTTCATTTGCACTTCGCCTTGGATATTGGACACTCCGCTGGTTCCTAAAATATCCACTAGACCGGCTTTGTTGATATCACGGTGAATGATTTTTGCTCCGAGCTTAATAGCGGAAAGCAATGCAGTGAGTTCACCCGTAGCGTGAGAAAAATCGTGCTGCTTTTCGACGATGAATTCGCCTAATGTTTTCATGACGAAAGTCCTGAATGTGATTTGATAGTGGTTTTAGAGTGTCCATTGCACTCTTACGCGGGCAGTTTAGCCAAAGAAAGGGATGATTCATAGGCTATTCCATTTCTTATCTTGCTTTTGATGGTTAGAATAGTGGCTAACTTCATGCTATGGAATAGGAAATCAATGCGTATTCATATTCTTGGTATCTGCGGCACTTTTATGGGGGGACTGGCAATTTTGGCTCGTTCTCTTGGTCATGAAGTGACTGGTTCTGATGCCAATGTTTATCCACCAATGAGTACCTTACTGGAAAAACATGGGATTAATCTGATTCAGGGATATGACCCGGCACAGTTGGATTCTGTGCCAGATATGGTCATCATCGGTAACATTATGAGCCGTGGGAATCCTTGTGTAGAAGCTGTGCTGGAGCGTGGGCTCCCTTATACTTCTGGCCCACAATGGCTGCATGATTATGTTTTGCCAGAACGTTGGGTGCTGGCGGTTGCAGGGACGCATGGCAAGACAACAACTGCGGGTATGTTAGCCTGGATTTTGGAAGTTTGTGGTTATAAACCAGGTTTCTTAATCGGTGGTGTTCCGGGGAATTTTGAAACATCAGCTCAGATCGGGGAAAGCCCGTTTTTCATAATAGAAGCTGATGAATATGACAGTGCTTTTTTTGATAAACGATCTAAGTTTGTGCATTACAGCCCACGTACGCTGATCATGAACAATCTGGAATTCGATCATGGCGATATTTTTGGCGATCTGGCTGCTATTCAGAGACAGTTCCATCATCTTGTCAGGATCGTTCCGGGTAGTGGTAAGATCCTTGTCCCGGATAACGATATTAACCTGAAACAGGTTTTGTCTATGGGCTGTTGGAGTGAGTTGGAACTAGTGGGTGAAACCGGTAACTGGCAGGCAAAAAAGATCAGTACAGACAGCCGTCATTATCAGGTGTTTTATGGTGGCAAAGTTGTCGGAGAAGTGAACTGGTCGCTGGTGGGTGAACATAATATGCGCAATGGGTTGATTGCAATTGCTGCTGCACATCATGTTGGTGTCCAGCCCGCAGATGCCTGTTGTGCTTTAAGTGAATTTATTAATGCCCGTCGTCGCCTTGAACTACGTGGTGAGGAAAACGGCGTTACTGTTTATGATGATTTTGCTCATCACCCGACAGCAATTCTGGCAACACTCGAAGCCCTGCGTAGTAAGGTTGGAGGAACAGCCCGTATTATTACTGTACTGGAACCGCGTTCAAATACGATGAAAATGGGTGTGAGTAAGAATGAGATCGCACCAGCGTTGGGGCGTGCTGATGAAGTATTCTTATTCCAGCCAGCTAATATTAAATGGCACGTATCAGAAATTGCAGATCACTGTGTTCAGCCCGCGTATTGGAGTGCTGATATAGATTCACTGGTGCATATGATTGTTGATAAGGCGCAGCAGGGGGATCATATTCTGGTTATGAGTAATGGAGGGTTTGGTGATATTCATGAAAAATTACTCTCTAAGCTGAATAAAAAAGCTTATCAATCCTGAGAATGGCAACAGGAAAATGAATCGCGCCATATTTGGCGCGTTCATTTAAAGCTCTTGTTCGAACAACCCAAGGATGGCTTCACGCAGCTGTTCTGTTGTGGAATCTCTGGTGAGTGTAACGAAAATGGTGTCATCACCTGCGATACTGCCGAGTATACCTTCTGATTTACCAAGAGAATCTAGCAGACGAGCAATAAGTTGAGCAGCACCAGGGCTTGTGCGAATCACAACTATAGGGTGGTTGTAATCAACGTCTAATACTAGATTTTTTAGTGGGCTAGTGGCAGTAGGAACACCAAGCTCAGCAGGCAGGCAGTAAACCATCTCCATTTTAGCATTACGGGTGCGAACAGCACCAAATTTAGTGAGCATTCTAGAGACTTTGGATTGGTTAATGTTCTCAAAACCTTCTTCCAGTAAAGCCGTGACAATTTCACCTTGAGAGCTAAATTTTTCTTCTTTCAATAACGCTTTGAAAGCTTTTACTAAGTCTTCCTGTTTAGAGGGAGTATGCATATTTCACCATATTCAATCAGCTATGAAACTTGTATTATGCATATAAATGAATTTTTATGCAATAATAATGATTTTATAGCCAATTTGAACCGTGCAAAATTGGTCTTATGTTATATAGAAATTCATAAAATATGAATATGGAAATTTGCTTTTTTAGCCGGTTATCAAGTAAATATATTGTTAATCAAATGATGTTGTTTGGCATTGTTGTTGGGTGTAAGGTATTTAGCCGATTGTTTCGTAAAATCATAAGGAAATTCTCAAAATAGTGTCCGTTATCTCATTAACAGATAAGCATTTTGCCTAGAATACGGCGACTTTTACGTCCCACTATTAGAGCGTAAGTCCACAATTTGGTGGTTAACCGATTGTTTTCAAAAACGTAGTAATCTATGGTTCTTAACTAGATGAATTCACCGCATTTTAAAGTATAAACGATTTAAGGAGTATCAGGATGAAAGTTGCAGTTCTCGGTGCAGCCGGTGGTATTGGTCAGGCTCTTGCTCTTCTACTAAAAACCCAGCTTCCTTCAGGTTCAGAACTGTCTTTATATGATATCGCTCCAGTAACACCTGGCGTGGCTGTTGATCTGAGCCACATTCCAACGGAAGTGAAAATTAAAGGCTTTGCTGGTGAAGATGCAACTCCAGCGTTGGAAGGAGCAAATGTTGTATTGATTTCTGCTGGGGTTGCCCGTAAACCAGGCATGGATCGTTCAGATCTGTTTAATGTTAATGCGGGGATCGTTCGTAACCTGGTAGAACAAGTGGCTAAAACTTGCCCGAAATCACTGATTGGGATTATTACTAACCCAGTCAACACAACTGTAGCTATTGCAGCCGAAGTGCTGAAAAAAGCGGGTGTATATGACAAAAACCGCCTGTTTGGTGTTACAACGCTAGATGTTATTCGCTCTAATACTTTTGTTGCTGAATTGAAAGGTAAAAAACCACAGGAAATCGAAGTACCCGTTATCGGTGGTCATTCTGGTGTGACAATCTTACCTCTGTTGTCTCAGATCCCAGGTGTGAGCTTTACTGATGAAGAGTTGGCTGCCTTAACTAAGCGTATTCAGAATGCTGGTACTGAAGTCGTTGAGGCTAAGGCAGGTGGAGGATCTGCAACTCTGTCTATGGGGCAAGCTGCGGCTCGCTTGGGCCTCTCTTTGGTCCGTGGCTTACAAGGCGAAAGTGATGTTGTAGAGTGTGCTTATGTTGAAGGTGAGGGTAAATATGCTCGCTTTTTCGCCCAGCCAGTTCGTTTGGGTAAAAATGGCGTAGAAGAGCGTTTGAACATTGGTGAGCTGAGTGATTTTGAACAGAAAGCACTGGAAGACATGCTAGATGTATTGAGAAAAGATATAGAATTAGGCGAAAAATTTATTAATAACTAATTAATATATTTTATAAATAAAAAACATATATACCCTATGGATTTCAAGATGCATCGCGACGGCAAGGGAGATAATCCCCGGGAGCATAGCAAACTATGTGACCGGGGTGAGCGAGCGCAGCCAACAAAGAGGCAACTTGAAGGATAACGGGTATATCTATGAAACAATAAAACCGCTGGTATAGCGAATTACCGGCGGTTTTTGTTCAGTTAATATAATTCGTTAGCTAATTATTTGTTTGTTCGCGTACTTTCCTTTCTAATAATTCTCCAGTATTTGGATCAAAATAACGACTTGGCCAAATTTCTGAAGGGTGTATTTCCAGATAATTCGCAATTATCCATTCTCCCTTTGGCCACGGACGAGATAGTGCATTCGCCAGGGTCGATGAGCTGAGCCCTGCTCTGCGTGATACCTCAGCTAAGGTTGTTCCCCGCTTGCGTAAAGCTGCAATTATATCGGCAGGATGCCAATCAGATTTCCTTGAAATCATTTTTAATCCTTTTTTTATTAAATTTGATGCTATGTTAGTGGTATAAATAACAGGTATGCATGAGAGCAATAATGAACTTAAACCTGTTATTGAGAAATAAAATAGCATTATTTTTCTAAAAGTATTTCCAAATTTTTTCTTAAAAACTTCTTTTTTGAACTTGGTTACAAAAATAGAGAAACGTGATGAAAAAAGAGTGGTATTCGGCCAGGGAGTTAATCGGCGTGGGTGAGTTACCTGGATCACCACAAGGAGTTAATGCCAGAGCAAAACGAGAGGAGTGGTTACGTCAGAAAAGACAAGGTGTACAAGGTAAAGCAGTCGAGTATCACTACTCCTGTTTCCCGGAAACGACCATTGCGGCATTGGAACTTCATGAAACATCTTCTGAGTATCAGGTGCAGAAGCAAGATCCTTTGTCGATTTGGGTTAGTGCTTTTCATCAGTTATCAGAATCTGAGAAACAGGCTGTGATAGCCATGATTTTACGGGATGGTATCAGAAGTTTTTTAGAAAAACTTTCTGTTATTTAACCCATTTTTGGAAATTGGAAATGCCAACTAACTTGGATTCTTCTTCGTTATCCCGGTGCAAAGTGAGAAGAAAAGTATGAAAAAAGAATGGTACTCAGCTAAAGAGCTGGTTGGTATTGCCGGACTTCCTTCTTCGCCACAGGGAATAAATCTGATGGCAAGGCGGGAAGGATGGGAATATAGACGTAAACGGGGTGTTCAGGGCAAGGCTCTTGAATATCATATAAATAGTTTGCCTGAAGATGTACTTAATGTGCTATCCGTAGGAGAAAGCACTATTGATTATACAAACAAACGACAAGACCCATTCTTAATTTGGATTGAGGCTTACTATCAATTAACTAAAGTTGAGCGGGAAAAAATTGTAAAATTTATTCTTCGGGAGGGGCTCGCAAAACTTATTGGTTATATTGATGTAGGTGTTGAAGACGCAGAGAAAAACCTGGAGTCAGATTAACCCCCAGGTTTCGTTCTATCGATTAAGAAAGGCGTTGTACGGCAATATGGGCTAACCCCACGAGTGCTTGCTTGTATGGGGAGTTTTCCAGCGCCTGCAAAGCAGCTATTGCTTTATCTGCTTCTTCCTCTGCTCGTTTACGGGTATATTCCAGTGAACCGCACTGTTTCATGGTTGTTAGTACGGTTTCGAGTAAATGGCGGCCATTACCTTTTTCAATTGCTTCACGGATAAGTGCTGATTGTTCTGGAGTTCCATGATTCATAGCGTGTAGCAAGGGTAATGTCGGTTTACCTTCGTTAAGATCATCACCCGTGTTTTTGCCTAATGTATCGCTATCAGCATTATAATCCAGCAAATCATCAATTAACTGGAATGCAGTGCCTAAATAACGTCCGTAATTTTGTAAAGCCATTTCTTGCTCTGGGATGGCGTGAGAAAGAATCGCGGAAGAGTGCGCGGCGACTTCAAACAACCGGGCTGTTTTACTGTAAATCACCCGCATATAATCATCTTCAGAAATATTTGGATCATTGCAGTTCATCAACTGTAAAACTTCGCCTTCAGCGATAACATTGGTTGCCTCTGACATCAGTTTAAGCACTCGCATGGAGTTAAGCTCTGTCATCATCTGGAAAGAGCGCGTGTATATAAAGTCACCAACTAACACGCTTGCTGCATTACCAAACATGGCATTGGCAGTCGCTTTGCCGCGTCGCATGTCTGATTCATCCACTACATCATCATGTAATAGGGTCGCTGTGTGGATAAATTCAATTAATGCAGCAACAGTAATATGCTTATCACCCTGATAACCCAATGCTCTGCTAGCCAGGATGGCAATAATTGGGCGAATGCGTTTTCCACCACCACTGATTATGTAGTAGCCCAACTGATTGATAAGAGTAACGTCAGAATTCAACTGACTAAGAATGGTTTCATTTACCGCTGCCATATCATCAGCGGTTAGCTTGATAATGGATTCTAAATTCATATTTTTTCGGCTATGGGTTTTAATGCAGAGCTGTGTTCATATTAACATTAAAATAGTTATTGCTGTGTCTTGATTGTACTCGAAAAACAGTCTAAATAAATGACAATTCAGCAACTATGTTTTTTTATCATCTGCTCTAATTCTGCTCTTGTCTTCTTAGGCTTTTTTGCGTAGAATTCGCGCCCTATTATGAATATTTATAGCGCGCTCTGGAATGATATTTAAGGGGGCGTGCGGAAAGCGGAGTTTATATGTACGCGGTTTTCCAAAGTGGTGGTAAACAACACCGAGTCAGCGAAGGTCAAACAATTCGCCTGGAAAAGCTGGACATCGCAACGGGTGAAACTGTTGAGTTTGACCAGGTTCTGATGGTCGCTAATGGTGATGACATCAAAATCGGCGCTCCTGTCGTTGAAGGCGTTAAAATCAAAGCTGAAGTGGTTGCCCACGGTCGTGGCGAGAAAATTAAAATCGTTAAGTTTCGTCGTCGTAAACACAGCCGTAAGCAGCAAGGCCACCGTCAGTGGTTCACCGATGTTAAAATCACTGGCATCGCTTAAGATTTAGGAGAGCAGATTAATGGCACACAAAAAGGCTGGCGGCTCAACTCGTAATGGCCGCGATTCTGAAAGCAAACGTCTGGGTGTAAAACGTTTTGGTGGCGAGTCTGTATTAGCAGGCAGCATCATTGTTCGTCAACGTGGTACTAAATTCCATGCTGGCGATAACGTTGGTTGTGGTCGTGATCACACCCTGTTCGCATTAGCTGACGGGAAAGTTAAATTCGAAGTTAAGGGCCCGAAAAACCGCAAATTCATCAGCATCGAAGCTGAATAAGTTTTTCGAGTTATAAACCCTATGGATTTCAAGATGGATCGCGACGGCAAGGGAGCGAATCCCCGGGAGCATAGATAACTATGTGACTGGGGTGAGTGAGTGCAGCCAACAAAGAGGCAACTTGAAAGATAACGGGTATAAACCGAATCAGAAGCCCTGCATGTGTTGCGGGGCTTTTTATATTCTAAAGTATGCCATCTCTGGGTAACACAGCCATCCAGCACTGTAATGGCTATCATACGGAGAAAAAATATGAAATTTGTAGATGAAGCCAGGATACTGGTTATTGCGGGGGATGGTGGCAATGGTTGTGTCAGCTTCCGTCGTGAAAAATATATTCCGAAAGGTGGGCCAGACGGTGGGGATGGTGGGGATGGTGGGGATGTTTATCTGCTAGCAGATGAAAATCTCAATACACTGATTGACTATCGTTTTGAAAAATCCTTTCGGGCAGAACGTGGACAAAATGGTCAAAGCCGTGATTGTACAGGCAAGCGTGGTCAAGATACCACGATTAAAGTCCCTGTTGGGACCCGTATCCGTGATGCCGCAACCGGAGAGGTTTTAGGCGATATGATTCGTCATGAACAGCGCCTAATGGTAGCGAAAGGTGGATTCCACGGGCTTGGTAATACCCGCTTTAAATCTTCTGTTAACCGGGCCCCTCGTCAAAGAACGATGGGGACTTCAGGTGAAACTCGTGAACTGATGCTGGAACTGATGTTGTTGGCAGATGTTGGTATGCTAGGGATGCCAAATGCGGGCAAATCCACTTTTATCCGGGCTGTTTCTGCCGCTAAACCAAAAGTTGCAGATTATCCATTTACCACTCTGGTACCAAGCTTGGGTGTAGTAAGGATGGATAACGAACAAAGTTTCGTTGTTGCTGATATTCCAGGGCTCATTGAAGGTGCTTCCGATGGCGCTGGCTTGGGTATTCGCTTCTTGAAACATCTGGAACGTTGCCGGGTATTGCTGCACTTAATCGATATTTGTCCTGTTGATGAATCAGATCCTGTTGAAAATGCCCGGATTATTGTCAACGAGCTACAGCAATACAGTGAAAAATTGGCAGAAAAACCACGTTGGTTGGTGTTCAATAAAGTTGATCTGTTGGAGCCAGAAGAAGCTAGACAGCGTGCCCAAGCTATTGCTGATGAATTGGGTTGGGAAGGCGACTTTTATATGATTTCAGCGATAAATCGTCTGGGTGTTAAAGCGCTTTGCTGGGATATTATGGAGTTTATGAAGACTCAGCCCCGTAATATGGGCAGAACAGAAGGTGAAGCTCAGCCTGAGAAAGTTGAATTCATGTGGGATGACTACCATAAGAAGCAATTGGAACAGGTTTCGGAAATAGACGATGACTGGGATGACGATTGGGACGAAGATGACGATGAAGGCGTTGAAGTTATTTACAAACGCTGATTCTTTGACTTTCTCATCATATCCTTTCTCATCATAGTTAAGGGCGCCATCTTTGTGGCGCCAATTTTATCAGTTGTGTTGGTATAAATCTTTGTACAGCCTGCTTTCGAATCGAATCAAAGGGGCCCGACGGTTGCGATGCTCTTTTGGCGGTACGGCGTAAGCAGAAATAAATTGCACGAAAGCAACTTGTTGACCGCTAGCCGTGGTTATAAAGCCAGCTAGGTTATAAACTCCTTGCAGGGCACCGGTTTTAGCCGAAACTTTGCCGTTTACTCCTGCTTCATCCAGCCCTCCCCGGTATCTTAATGTGCCATCATGACCCGCTAATGGCAGCATGGAAATAAAATCTAATTCTTGATCATGTTGAGCAATAAACTGTAATACTTCCATCATGGTTGCTGGCGTAATCAGATTATGGCGGGATAATCCTGAGCCATCCACCATCACGGTATTTCCTAGATCGATACCTGCTTTTTGTTTTAATACTTGCCTTACCGCATCAGAGCCTGAACGCCAGGTTCCTGGTATATCAAAGTGTTGTCGGCCTATTGTCCGAAATACGGTATCAGCAATCATATTGTCAGATTTTTTTAGCATGACTTTCAGCAGATCATGTAATGGTTCTGATTGATTTTGAGCCAGAACTTTTCCCGGTTTAGTTGGTAAACTTTGGCGTTTAAGATTACCTGTGATTTCAATTCCTGCAATTTGCAATTCATTTTTGAGAATTGCCCCCGCATAGCTGGCACCATTTTGAATCGCGAAAGCCAGTGGTAACGGTTCACTGCGTTGAGTAAGGCATCCGGTAAGAGTAAAACGGTTCAGTTCTCCGGGAACGACGTCCAGTTCGCAGTACTGGCTTTCAGGAGAGCCTTTTGCCAATGTTTTAACTTCGCTGAACATATTTACGGGATAAAAAGATGCTACGCGGATAAATGCGGTATCACCGGGGCGTTCAGCACTATATAGCGAAACTGAAAAACAATTTCGATCTACAATCGCGGCAGCAGGGGGAGCACTGAAACATTGGGTCATGTCATTCCATACCCAACCGGGAGCTTTATCGTGGCTGGCAAAGGCGGAAACATCTATCAGAAGATCGCCGTCAATTTTTTCCACGCCAGATTGTTTCAGAACTGTGACCATATTGCGAAGTTGTTGACGGGTCAGTGTCGGATCTCCGACAAAACGAGCAATCAAATTCCCTCTTAGGGCGCCGTTTGAAATTTTTCCGTGACTTTCCAGTGTGGTGATAAAGCGATAATCTTTACCCAGTTGTAACAATGCTGCAAAAGCTGTGACAACTTTCAGCGTACTGGCTGGTAGAGCCATTTGTTGCCTGTGATAATCAATTAACGGGGTACTGCTACCCACTTTTTGAGCGATTAACGCCAGATTAGTACCATCAGGCAGATATTGCGTATATTCCTCAACAGGTGTGGCGTTTGCGTTGGATATAGTCAAATACAGAGCGGTAACGCAAATTAATCTGCCGGCAATTTTAAAGAAGGACATAAATTTCGCATATGGATGTAGACATACCACAATACTAAGGCGCAAAGTGGGGAAAAGTAAACGATGACCCATCACCAAGTCTACGTTAGAATGATATATTAATATGTAAAATATGATTGTGAACTCTAGGTAGTCCTATGGTTTACGCTATTGTTTATTGTCTGTAAGCCCGCCCGACAAGGTGTGCTCATTGTGCTGTTATCTGAAAACATCAGGATGATGCTGGTTTTTTGCTCAGGAAAGATTTAGAGGATTAATAAATGAAACAGATTCCAATGACGGTACGTGGCGCGGATAAGTTGCGCGAAGAGCTAGATTATCTAAAGAACGTACGTCGTCCAAAAATTATTTCAGACATTGCTGAAGCGCGTGAACATGGTGATCTGAAAGAAAACGCTGAGTATCATGCTGCTCGTGAACAACAGGGTTTCTGCGAAGGTCGTATTCAGGAAATCGAAGCTAAGCTTTCTAATGCACAAGTGATTGATGTCACAAAAATGCCCAAGGCTGGACGTGTTATTTTTGGGACTACAGTTACGGTTTTAAATGTTAATACTGATGAAGAGCAGACTTACCGGATTGTGGGTGATGATGAGGCGGATATTAAAGAAAATTTAATCTCAGTGAATTCACCAATTGCCCGTGGTTTGATAGGTAAAGAAGTTGATGACGTTGTTATTATCAAAACACCAGGTGGTGAAGTTGAATATGAAATCCTGAAAGTTGAATATATTTAACTTCGGGATTGGCCTGTTGCTATTGATTTACGTTAGGTAAAGTTGCATAAGGATCGTGGAAAAGTAAAAAAGGCCGAATATGGCCTTTTTTATCATAATATGCGCACCGCATTTTACATAAATGTGGTTTGATTATTTAGGTAAAATAATTTTGCGTTCTTCCGATTGGCGGTAAAGAACTAGAATTTTACCGATAATTTGCACATTATATGCACCGGTCTCGCGGACAATTGCATCGGCGATCAAATTTTTGGTTTCACGATCTTCGCCTGCGATTTTGACTTTGATAAGCTCATGGTATGACAGCGTTTGTTCAATTTCGGCCAACACACCCTCGGTCAGGCCGTTATTACCAATCATGACGACAGGTTTTAGCGGGTGAGCGAGACTTTTTAGGTGTTGTACTTGTTTTTTGTTAAGGGCCATTGTTTTTTTGCTTAGTTAGGATTGAAAACGAGACATTCTACCGCCATCTCATCTCTATCACCATAAATAGTGTGTTGTGGTTTTGATGTATGGAGCAATAGATATCTGGCTCTTTATTCGTAGTTATAGTTGGAAAGGACAATGGCCAATAAAAAACGTTCGGCAAGCTCCAGTCGCTGGTTACAAGAACACTTTAGTGATAAATATGTTCTGCAAGCACAGAAAAAAGGGCTTCGTTCTCGCGCTTGGTTTAAACTTGATGAAATTCAACAAAGTGACAAAATTTTTAAACCTGGCATGACCGTTGTCGATTTAGGCGCAGCTCCTGGTGGATGGTCTCAGTACGCAGTGAGTCAAATTAGTGATAATGGGCGAGTGATTGCCTGTGATCTTTTACCGATGGATCCCATTGTTGGCGTCGATTTCCTTCAGGGTGATTTTTGTGATGAACTTGTATTGAAAACATTGCTTGAGCGGGTTGGTGATAACAAAGTCCAGATCGTCATGTCGGATATGGCACCCAATATGAGCGGAACACCTGCGGTCGATATTCCTCGATCCATGTATCTGGTTGAATTGGCGTTAGATATGTGTCGTGATGTGCTGGCCCCCGGGGGGAGTTTTATTGTCAAAGTGTTTCAGGGAGAGGGCTTTGATGAATACCTGAGGGAAATTCGCTCCCTATTTACGAACGTGAAAATTCGTAAGCCAGACGCTTCGCGGGCCCGATCGCGTGAAGTATACATTGTAGCGACAGGGCGGAAACTATAGTACCCTGAATGCTATTTGTTAACACAGTTGTAATATGAGGTTAATCCCTTGAGTGACATGGCGAAAAACCTGATTCTCTGGTTAGTTATCGCAGTTGTGCTGATGTCGTTATTCCAGAGTTTTGGTCCCAGCGATTCCAATAGTCGTAGGGTGGATTACTCTACCTTCATCAATGAATTAGCCCAGGATCAGGTGCGCGAAGTTCGTATCACAGGTCGTGAAATTAACGTTAGTAGGAAAGATAACAGCAGATACACCACTTACCTACCAGTACAGGATGAAAAACTGCTAGATACGTTACTGAATAAAAACGTAAAAGTGGTTGGTGAACCCCCAGAGGAACCAAGTCTGCTAACTTCTATTTTCATTTCCTGGTTCCCGATGTTGCTGCTTATTGGGGTCTGGATTTTCTTTATGCGTCAGATGCAGGGTGGTGGCGGTAAAGGGGCAATGTCTTTTGGTAAAAGCAAGGCCCGTATGCTGACAGAAGATCAGATTAAAACCACTTTTGCTGATGTTGCTGGTTGCGACGAAGCGAAAGAAGAAGTTGGTGAACTGGTTGAATATCTGCGAGAGCCAGGCCGCTTCCAGAAGTTAGGTGGAAAAATTCCGAAAGGTATTCTGATGGTTGGGCCTCCGGGTACTGGTAAGACTTTACTGGCAAAAGCAATTGCTGGTGAAGCGAAAGTGCCGTTCTTTACTATCTCTGGTTCTGACTTTGTTGAAATGTTTGTTGGTGTTGGTGCATCCCGTGTTCGTGATATGTTCGAGCAGGCGAAGAAAGCAGCACCTTGTATCATTTTTATTGATGAGATTGATGCGGTAGGCCGTCAGCGTGGCGCTGGTTTGGGTGGGGGTCACGATGAACGTGAACAGACTCTGAACCAGATGCTAGTTGAGATGGATGGTTTTGAAGGCAACGAGGGTATTATCGTTATTGCCGCGACTAACCGCCCCGACGTACTTGATCCTGCGTTGTTGCGTCCTGGTCGTTTTGACCGTCAGGTTGTTGTTGGTTTGCCAGACGTACGTGGTCGCGAGCAGATTCTGAAGGTTCATATGCGCCGGGTTCCTCTGGATACTGATGTTGATGCTTCTGTCATTGCTCGCGGTACTCCAGGATTCTCAGGTGCTGATTTGGCTAACTTGGTGAACGAAGCTGCTTTGTTTGCTGCCCGTGGTAACAGACGCGTAGTTTCTATGGTTGAATTCGAAAAAGCGAAAGACAAAATCATGATGGGCGCAGAACGCCGCTCTATGGTGATGACGGAAGAGCAAAAGGAATCAACTGCTTATCATGAAGCAGGTCATGCCATTATTGGCCGTCTGGTTCCTGAGCATGATCCTGTTCATAAAGTTACCATTATTCCGCGTGGTCGCGCTTTGGGTGTGACTTTTTTCCTACCGGAAGGCGATCAGATCAGCGCTAGTCGCCAGAAGTTGGAAAGCCAGATTTCAACCTTATATGGAGGGCGTCTGGCGGAAGAGATTATTTATGGCCCAGACAGCGTTTCTACTGGTGCATCTAACGATATCAAAGTGGCGACATCAATTGCCCGTAACATGGTAACGCAGTGGGGTTTCTCGGAAAAACTTGGCCCATTACTCTATGCAGAGGAAGAAGGGGAAGTGTTCCTTGGCCGTTCAGTTGCTAAAGCTAAGCACATGTCTGATGAAACTGCTCGTCTTATTGATCAGGAAGTTAAAGCAATTATCGATCATAACTATCAACGTGCTCGTCAGGTTCTGATGGACAACCTTGATATTCTGCATTCGATGAAAGATGCATTGATGAAGTACGAAACTATTGATGCCCCCCAGATTGATGACTTAATGAATCGTACAAATGTGCGTCCACCGGCTGGATGGGAAAGCGATAATGGCAGCAATAATAACAGTCGCCCAACAGGTAATACACCTCCTCCACAGGCTGCAAAACCAACTGATGACATCAATACATTGGCGCAAGGTGGTGAGCAAGTAGGGCAGTCAGGAAATAAAGATCAGTAATTGTTCCATTGTTTCGTAGTCTGATTGATATTCATGAAACCCCAGGTAAGCCCTGGGGTTTTGACATTGAAGGTAGCCTAATATGAAACTCAGAGCCAGAGACAATATTCTCGATCTTTCCCGCCCACAAATAATGGGTATTTTGAATGTGACTCCAGATTCATTTTCTGATGGTGGGGCTCATAATACCCTGGATATGGCCTTACAACATGCTGAGAATATGATTAATGAAGGCGCTGCGATCATTGATATCGGTGGGGAATCTACTCGTCCGGGAGCTGATGAAGTTAGTGAACAGGAAGAAGTGGATCGTGTTGTTCCGGTTGTTGAGGCTTTAGCTCAACGATTTAATATCTGGATTTCTGTTGATACCTCGAAAGCATTGGTGATGAGTGAGTCAGCAAAAGCTGGCGCCCATTTGATTAACGATATTCGTGCATTACAAGAGCCTGGTGCTTTGGAAAGCGTAGCTAAATCAGGCTTACCCGTTTGCTTGATGCATATGAAAGGCCAACCACGTACTATGCAGGATGCTCTACATTATGAAAATTTGTTAATAGAAGTGAACCAATTTTTTACTGAGCAAATTAAACGTTGTGTGATGGCCGGGATAACAAAAGATAAACTTGTTCTTGATCCTGGCTTCGGTTTTGGCAAGAATTTGACGCATAATTATCAGTTACTGGCGTATTTAAACCAATTTCAGCAATTTGGTTTACCTGTGCTAGCAGGAATGTCGCGTAAATCTATGATAGGTCAGTTGCTTCATGTGCCGCCGCAAGAAAGGGTTATCGGTAGTGTAGCTTGTGCAGTTATCGCTGCTATGCAAGGAGCGCAAATTATCCGAGTACATGATGTCAAAGAAACCGTGCAGGCAATGCACATTGTCGGAGCAACACTTTCAGCAAAGGAAGAAAAGAAATTATGAGCAACCGCAAATACTTTGGTACCGATGGTATCCGTGGCAAAGTGGGCGATAGCCCAATTACGCCAGATTTTGTGTTAAAGCTTGGTTGGGCTGCGGGTAAGGTACTGGCTCGTCACGGTTCTCGTAAGATCATTATCGGTAAAGATACTCGTATTTCTGGCTATATGCTGGAATCTTCTTTAGAAGCAGGTTTAGCTGCGGCTGGTTTATCTGCTTCGTTCACTGGTCCTATGCCAACACCTGCTGTTGCTTATCTGACCCGAACTTTCCGTGCTGAAGCTGGAATTGTTATCTCTGCTTCTCATAATCCTTATTATGATAACGGTATTAAATTCTTCTCTATTGATGGTACGAAACTGCCGGATGATGTGGAAGAAGCGATTGAAGCTGAAATGGAAAAGCCATTGACTTGTGTGGAATCCGCAGAGTTAGGGCGCGCAAATCGTATTGTTGATGCTGCTGGTCGTTATATCGAATTCTGTAAAGGTACATTTCCAAGTGAGCAAAGTCTTAATGGATTGAAAATTGTACTTGATTGCGCTAACGGTGCGACTTACCACATTGCTCCAAATGTACTCAGAGAACTAGGGGCTGATGTTGTGACGATTGGCTGTGAACCAAACGGTATCAATATTAATGAAAAGTGTGGTGCTACCGATGTTCGTTTGTTACAGCAACGGGTTGTAGAAGAGAAAGCAGATGTTGGTTTGGCATTTGATGGTGATGGTGATCGCGTTATTATGGTTGACCATTTGGGACAGAAAGTTGATGGTGACCAGATCCTTTATATTATTGCCCGTGAGGCATTGAGACAAGGACAACTGCGTGGTGGCGTTGTTGGTACGCTGATGAGTAATATGGGATTGGAGTTAGCATTGAAGCAGCTTGGTATCCCATTTTTGCGTACTAAAGTGGGTGACCGTTATGTGCTGGAAAAATTGCAGGAAGAAGGCTGGCGTTTAGGGGCCGAAAACTCTGGTCATGTTATCTTACTGGATAAAACAACTACGGGTGACGGCATTGTTGCTGGCCTTCAGATTCTGAGTGCTATGGTACGTAACCATATGAGTTTGCACGATCTGTGTAGTGGTATGAAACTTTTGCCACAGGTGCTGGTAAATGTTCGTTTCTCTGGTTCACACGATCCACTTAAATCGGAAAGCGTAATTAATACTACTAAATCTGTTGAAGCTGAATTAAATGGCCGTGGACGGGTATTGTTACGTAAATCTGGTACTGAGCCATTGATTCGTGTCATGGTAGAAGGTGAAGATGATGTACAAGTTACTGCTTTGGCCCGTCGTATTGCTGATGCAGTGAAACACGCGGGCTAATTTGTTGTTTTTTTCTCCAAGTGATTCTGATTATTGAAATTAACCTTGCGTATCAGATGTGGTTTGGTTAGTATTCAGACCCACTCGGTCAGGTGATTAGCCTGTTTGAGTGGGTGATGCGGTATAAGGTAGCCACGTAAATCGTGGTAAACCCCACGAGGACATAGGTACGATATATGTATGGAGCTCTTTTAGTTGTTTTCTTGCTAGTTGCTATCGGGCTAATTGCCTTGGTTATGCTACAGCAAGGTAAAGGTGCTGATATGGGTGCTTCCTTTGGTGCGGGTGCCTCTGCAACGCTGTTTGGTTCATCGGGCTCTGGTAACTTCATGACTCGTATGACTGCGCTTTTCGCCACTCTGTTTTTCATTATTAGTTTGGTGCTTGGCAATATGACCAGTAACCAGACTGGTACAAGCAGTAAGTGGGACAACATTGGCGAGCCTGCTAAAGTCGAGAAGTCAACGGAGATTCCGACGGCACCAGTAGCACCAAATAGTGATATCCCGCAGTAATCGTCATAGGAAAGAATTAAGATGAGGCTGTTTAATCAGTGATGGCCTTATGCAGTGCCGAGGTGGTGAAATTGGTAGACACGCTACCTTGAGGTGGTAGTGCCCACACTAGGGCTTACGGGTTCAAGTCCCGTCCTCGGTACCATTATTCGGATAGCTTGCGTTTTTGCAGCTATCGGCGTAATATTTGCCACGTTTTCGAACGCGGGATGGAGCAGCATGGTAGCTCGTCGGGCTCATAACCCGAAGGTCGTCGGTTCAAATCCGGCTCCCGCAACCACTTCTTAAATTAAGATGCGCCTTTTTGAACGAAATAATTCAGCAATATTTGAAATATTGATTCTGATTTAAAGGGGCATGAAGTGAGTGGTTGAAGCCACTGGCAGCAAATAGGGTCCAGTTGCATAAAGCCCCGAATTTCGGGGTTTTTTGTTATTTGACAACAGAACTACTGGGCTAATTAGCCCTTTTTTTATGTCTTGGGGGTGGGCTTGTCCACATTAGAGCAAAAATTAACAGCGATGATTTCAGCACCAGTTGAAGCTTTAGGCTTTGAGTTAGTCGGCTTGGAGTTTATTCGTGCACGTGTTTCTACACTGCGGATTTATATTGATAGTGAGAATGGTATCACTGTTGATGATTGTGCTGATGTTAGCCACCAGGTCAGTGCGGTATTGGATGTCGAAGATCCTATCTCAGTGCTTTATAACCTGGAAATTTCTTCACCTGGCTTAGAGCGTCCATTGTTCACGGTTGAACATTACCAGCGTTTTATTGGTGAGGAAGTCAGTCTGGTTTTACGTATAGCAATGCAAAACCGTCGGAAATGGCTGGGCATTATCAAAACTGTCGACGGCGAAATGATCACGGTTACGGTGGATGGAAAAGATGAAGTGTTCGCACTGAGCAACATCCAGAAAGCGAACCTGGTACCCCACTTTTAAAGTTCGGATGAGGCAACTAGGATGAATAAAGAAATTCTGGCTGTTGTGGAAGCGGTTTCCAACGAAAAATCCCTTCCACGCGAAAAGATCTTCGAGGCGCTGGAAACAGCATTGGCCACAGCCACCAAGAAAAAATATGAACAAGATATTGATGTTCGTGTCAGCATTGACCGTAAATCTGGCGATTTTGACACCTTCCGTCGTTGGTTAGTTGTTGAGGAAGTGACTCAGCCAACTCGTGAAATTACGCTGGAAGCGGCTAGATTTGAAGAGCCTGAAATCGATTTGGGCAGCTATACCGAAGATCAAATTGAATCAGTGACCTTTGATCGTATTACAACGCAAACCGCTAAACAGGTTATTGTACAAAAAGTACGTGAGGCTGAGCGCGCTATGGTTGTTGACCAGTTCCGCGAACAGCAAGGTGAGATCATCACCAGTGTGGTTAAGAAAGTCAATCGTGAGAATATCACTCTTGATTTAGGCAATAATGCTGAAGCAGTTATCCTTCGCGAAGATATGTTACCAAGGGAAAATTTCCGCCCAGGTGACCGCGTGCGCGGTGTGCTGTATGATGTTCGCCCTGAAGCACGAGGTGCGCAACTGTTTGTCAGTCGTTCCCGCCCAGAAATGCTGGTTGAACTGTTCCGTATTGAGGTTCCGGAAATTGGTGAGGAGCTAATTGAAATTAAAGCTGCGGCTCGTGATCCGGGTTCTCGCGCTAAGATTGCAGTAAAAACGAATGACAAGCGTATCGATCCGGTAGGTGCTTGCGTTGGCATGCGTGGTGCGCGAGTACAGGCTGTTTCCAGTGAGCTGGGCGGCGAACGAATCGATATCGTACTGTGGGATGATAATCCTGCTCAGTTTGTCATTAATGCTATGGCTCCGGCTGATGTTGCATCTATTGTTGTCGACGAAGACAAGTGTACGATGGATGTTGCCGTTGAAAGCAACAACTTAGCGCAGGCTATTGGCCGTAATGGTCAAAATGTGCGCCTGGCTGCGCAGTTGTTGAAAAAACACCGTGGTGATGACAAATGGGAATTAAATGTCATGACTGCTGAAGAGTTACAAGCAAAACATCAGGCAGAAGCTCATGCTTCTATTGATACATTCACTAAGCATCTCGATATTGATGAAGAATTTGCTACTGTTCTAGTCGAAGAAGGGTTTTCAACTCTGGAAGAATTGGCCTATGTACCAATTAAGGAACTTCTGGCAATTGAAGGCCTTGGTGAGGAAACTATCGAAGTCCTGCGTGAACGTGCGAAAGCTGCTTTAACTACTCTGGAACTGGCTCAGAAAGAAAGCCTCAGTGATAAACAACCAACTGAAGAGTTGTTAAATCTGACTGGTATGAATCGTACTCTGGCATTTGACCTGGCTGCCCGTGGCATCTGTACGCTGGAAGATCTTGCCGAGCAGGGTATCGACGACCTATCTGATATTGAAGGTTTGAATGATGAGAAAACAGGCGAGCTCATCATGGCTGCCCGAAATATCTGTTGGTTTGGCGATGATGCGTAATAAACCGTAGCAGGAAGGAACAGCATGACAGATGTAACCGTAAAATCACTGGCAGAAGAGATACAGACTTCGGTTGATCGCTTGGTACAGCAATTTGCTGATGCAGGGATTAAAAAAACTGAAACTGATTTTGTCTCCCAGAAAGAAAAAGAAGCTTTACTGGCACATTTGAACCGCGAACAAGGTGGCTCAGCTGGTAAACCCGATAAATTGACATTGCAGCGTAAGACACGTAGTACGCTGAATGTTTCAGGCACCGATGGTAAAAGTAAACCGGTAGCCGTTGAGGTCCGCAAAAAGCGTACATATGTGAACCGTGATGCAGTTGAACAGGCTAAAGCGGAAGAGCAAGCGAAGCGTGAAGCGGAAGAGCAAGCACGGCGCGAAGCAGAAGAAAAAGCGCAACGCGAAGCCGAAGCAGCAGCGAAGAAACTCGTTGAAGAGCAGGCTAAACGTGAGGCAGAAGAAAAGGCCAAACGTGAAGCAGCTGAAAAAGCTAAGCGCCAGGCAGCGGAAAATGAAAAAGTGACCAATCAACATACCGAACATAAACAGAAACCAGCACAGACTGATAAAACAACTCAAAGTGAAAAAGCACGCCGTGAAGCAGAAGCTGCCGATCTTAAGCGTAAAGCAGAAGAAGAGATGCGTCGTAAGGTAGAGGAAGAAGCTAAACGCGTTGCTGAGGAAGCTCGTCGTATGGCTGAAGAGAATCAGGATAAGTGGTCAAGTGATTCAGATTCCATTGATAGCGACGATTATCATGTCACTACCTCCCATCATGCCCGTGCAGCAGAAGACGAAAATGATGCTAAAGTTGAAGGTGATCGTCGTGCCCGCAGTCGTAGTGGTAAGGCTACTCGCCAGAAGAAAAATAATAAACATTCTGAATCTAAAGCAGATCGTGAAGAAGCCCGCGCCGTTGGTCGTACAAAAGGCAAGCAGCGTAAAACCAGTACATTGCAACAAAGCTTCAATAAGCCTGTAGCTGCTGTTAACCGTGATGTTGTGATCGGTGAAACTATTACTGTTGCTGAATTGGCGAATAAAATGGCTGTCAAAGGTTCTCAGGTCATCAAAGCCATGATGAAAATGGGTGCAATGGCAACCATCAATCAGGTGATCGATCAGGAAACGGCACAGCTGGTTGCTGAAGAAATGGGTCATAAAGTTATCCTGCGTCGTGAGAATGAGCTGGAAGAAGCGCTGATGAGCGACCGCGATACAGGTGAAGCTGTTGCTGAACCGCGCGCGCCGGTTGTGACCATCATGGGTCACGTTGACCACGGTAAAACTTCTCTGCTGGATTATATTCGTTCTACGAAAGTTGCTTCTGGTGAGGCGGGTGGTATTACCCAGCATATCGGTGCTTACCATGTTGAAACTGAAAGTGGCATGATTACTTTCCTGGATACCCCTGGGCATGCTGCATTTACTTCAATGCGTGCACGCGGTGCAAAAGCTACCGACATCGTGGTTCTGGTTGTCGCCGCTGATGATGGCGTGATGCCTCAGACTATTGAAGCTATTCAGCATGCAAAAGCAGCGAATGTGCCTGTAGTTGTTGCGGTTAACAAGATCGACAAACCAGAAGCTGATCCGGATCGCGTGAAGAGTGAGCTTTCTCAGCACGGTGTTCAGCCTGAAGAGTGGGGTGGTGAAACTCAGTTTATCAATGTATCCGCTAAAGCAGGTATTGGCATCGATGAATTGCTGGACGCAATCTTACTTCAAGCCGAAGTTCTTGAACTAAAAGCAGTCCGTTCTGGTATGGCAAGCGGCGTTGTTATCGAATCATTCTTGGATAAAGGCCGTGGCCCGGTTGCGACAGTGTTGGTTCAGGAAGGTACTTTGAACAAAGGTGATATAGTACTTTGTGGCTTTGAATATGGACGAGTTCGTGCAATGCGTGACGAGCTAGGTCGTGAAGTGTTCTCTGCGGGGCCATCTATTCCAGTGGAAATCCTTGGCCTATCCAACGTACCTGCGGCTGGTGATGAAGCAACTGTTGTACGTGATGAAAAGAAAGCTCGTGAAGTTGCTCTGTATCGTCAGGGTAAATTCCGTGAGGTCAAACTGGCTCGCCAGCAGAAATCTAAACTGGAAAACATGTTTGCTAACATGGAAGAAGGTGAAGTTTCTGAATTGAATATTGTTCTGAAATCTGATGTTCAGGGATCATGTGAAGCGATCCGTGAAGCATTAGAACAATTGTCTACTGATGAAGTGAAAGTGAAAATCATCGGCTCTGGCGTAGGTGGTATTACCGAAACTGATGCAACATTGGCCGCTGCTTCTAATGCAATTATTCTGGGCTTCAATGTTCGCGCTGATGCTTCTGCACGCCGGGTTGTTGAAAATGAAAGTTTGGATCTACGTTATTACTCTGTTATCTATAGCCTGATTGATGAGGTTAAGCAGGCAATGAGTGGTATGCTGGCGCCTGAATATAAACAGCAGATCATGGGACTAGCAGAAGTTCGTGATGTGTTTAAATCACCGAAATTTGGTGCGATTGCAGGTTGTATGGTGACCGAAGGTACTATTAAACGTAATAATCCAATTCGCGTGTTGCGTGATAACGTAGTGATTTATGAAGGTGAATTGGAATCCCTTCGCCGTTTTAAAGATGACGTTAACGAAGTCCGTAATGGTATGGAATGTGGTATCGGTGTTAAGAACTACAACGATGTTCGTGTTGGTGACATGATCGAAGTATTTGAAGTTATTGAAGTTAAACGATCTATCGCTTAATTCCTACCACTGGTTAATTTCATTATTGAGGGGCTTTTGCCCCTCAAATGTCAGGAGATATAACAATGGCAAGAGAATTCAGTCGTACTCAGCGCGTTGCACAGGAAATGCAAAAAGAGATTGCCATCATTTTACAGCGAGAAGTGAAAGATCCCCGAATCGGTATGGCGACTGTTTCTGGCGTTGAAGTTTCTCGTGATTTGGCTTATGCCAAAGTATTCGTCACCTTTCTGAATGTGTTGACTGAAGAACATGATTCCGATGTGGTAAAGAATGGTATTAAGGCATTGAATGAAGCTTCTGGTTTTATTCGCTCTCTGCTGGGTAAAGCAATGCGTTTGCGTGTCGTACCAGAGCTGACTTTCTCCTACGATAATTCCCTGGTGGAGGGGATGAGGATGTCCAATCTGGTTACTAATGTTGTAAAGAATGATGAACAGCGCCGGACTTCTGCGGATCACAAAGAGGAGAAGTAATGGGGCATCGTCGTCGTGGTCGTGATATACATGGTGTGTTGTTACTGGATAAGCCGCAGGATATTTCTTCTAATGATGCGTTACAAAAAGTAAAACGTGTTTTCAACGCTAACAAAGCTGGTCACACCGGTGCGTTGGATCCACTGGCAACCGGTATGCTACCGGTTTGCCTTGGTGAAGCGACGAAGTTTTCCCAGTTCTTACTTGATTCTGACAAGCGTTATCGAGTGATAGCTCGTCTTGGTCAGCGAACTGACACATCTGATTCACACGGGCAAATCATCAGTGAAAGGGCAATCCAGCTAAGTCAGGCTCAACTTGATGCAGCTTTGGATAAATTCCGTGGTGATACCATGCAAATTCCTTCCATGTATTCTGCACTGAAATATCAGGGAAAACCATTGTATGAGTATGCTCGTCAGGGTATTGAGGTCGAACGCGAAGCACGGCCAATTACAGTCTATGAATTACAGTTTATCCGTTGGGAAGATGATGAACTGGAATTGGAAATACACTGTTCGAAAGGAACTTATATTCGCACTATTATTGATGACTTCGGTGAATTATTAGGCTGTGGTGCTCACGTTATTTATTTAAGACGTTTACAGGTAGCGAATTATCCAAATGATCGCATGGTGACACTTGAGCAATTATATGAATTACAAAAGCAGGCCAAAGATCAGGAAATACCTGTAGGCGAATTAATTGATTCATTACTATTACCGATGGATAGTGCAATTGCTCATTTCCCAGAGGTTAATTTGATTCCAGTAGTTGCGGCTTATTTTAAACAAGGTCAGGCGGTGCGCAGTGCCAAATCCCCAGCTTTAGTTGAAAGTATGGTACGTGTAACTGAAGGTGATGAACGGAAATTCATTGGCATTGCTGTTATCAATGATGATGGGCTTGTTGCTCCCCGCCGTTTAGTTGTTGAAAGCCGGGATTAGGGTATTTTGGGCTATCTTGCGCTTAACTTATTTGCAGCGTAGAATGGCGCAGTTATATGTTGGGTGGCTGAATTAGAGATCGGCACCTGTAATTTTAGTTTATATGTTTTTGGAGTTGTAATATGTCTCTAAGTACTGAAGCAAAAGCGCAAATTATTGCTGAATTTGGTCGTGATTCGAATGACAGTGGTTCTAGTGAAGTACAGATTGCTTTGTTAACTGCACAGATTAACCACTTGCAAGGCCATTTTTCAGAGCACAAAAAAGATCACCACAGCCGTCGTGGTCTGCTGCGCATGGTTTCTCAGCGTCGTAAACTTCTGGACTATCTGAAGCGTAAAAATGTAACAAGTTACACTGCGCTGATTGGGCGTCTTGGCCTGCGTCGCTAATCGAGCAAGTTTCAGTGGAAAGGGGCCATATATGGCCCCTTTTCTTCTGAGAAGCCATCATAGATAACAGCATAAAAATGCTGGTGGTGGTTTTTGTTAAGGCTCTTCAGTTACAGAGGTTCGCGCGGCTAATGAGAGTGCTTAAGGGAGTAAGACCTGTCGTTAGTCGCGAGGATGTGGCATGGAGAGATCATTCATTGTTGTCTGCTGAATATAAAAGGCAATGTTAACGAAAGGATATTATTTTGCTTAATCCGATTGTTCGTAAATTTCAATATGGTCAACATACCGTTTCTATCGAAACAGGTATGATGGCTCGCCAGGCCACAGCTGCTGTCATGGTCAATATGGATGACACGGCTGTATTTGTCACTGTGGTTGGTCAAAAGAAAGCAAAAGAAGGTCAGGATTTCTTTCCACTGACTGTTAACTATCAGGAGCGTACTTATGCTGCTGGTCGTGTTCCAGGCAGCTTCTTTCGCCGTGAAGGTCGTCCAGGTGAAGGAGAAACGTTGGTCGCTCGTTTGATTGATCGTCCTCTGCGTCCTCTGTTCCCGGAAGGTTTCCTGAATGAGGTGCAGATTGTAGCAACAGTTGTTTCTGTTAACCCGCAAGTTAACCCAGATATTGTTGCAATGATCGGTGCTTCTGCTGTGCTGGCGCTATCTGGTATCCCGTTCAATGGCCCAATTGGCGCTGCTCGTGTTGGTTATATTAACGATCAGTATGTGCTGAACCCAACCAGTGATGAGCTGAAAAATAGCCGTTTGGATCTGGTGGTTTCAGGTACTGCTGGTGCTGTGCTGATGGTTGAGTCTGAAGCAGACATTCTAACTGAAGAGCAAATGTTAGGTGCGGTAGTATTCGGCCATGATCAACAACAAGTGGTTATTGATAACATCAATGCGTTGGCTGCGGAAGCAGGTAAAGAAAAATGGGATTGGGTGCCAGAATCTGTTAATCAAGCGTTGCATGACCGTGTAGCTGAATTGGCAGAAGGCCGTCTGGGTGATGCTTATCGTATCACTGAAAAACAGGAGCGTTATGCTCAGGTTGATGCTATCAAAGAGGAAGTTACGGCAGCGCTGTTGGAACAGGATGAAGCTTTAGAGGAAGCTGAAATCCATGAAATTCTGGGTAGTTTAGAGAAAAAAGTTGTTCGTAGCCGTGTCTTGCGTGGTGAACCACGTATTGATGGTCGTGAAAAAGATATGGTGCGTGCATTGGATGTACGTACTGGTGTTCTGCCCCGAACTCATGGCTCTGCGCTGTTTACCCGTGGTGAGACTCAGGCTTTGGTTACTGCGACTTTGGGTACAGAACGTGATGCACAGATCATTGACGAGTTGATGGGAGAGCGCACAGATCGTTTCCTATTGCACTACAACTTCCCGCCATATTCTGTTGGTGAAACAGGTATGATGGGTTCACCAAAACGTCGTGAAATTGGTCATGGTCGTCTGGCCAAACGTGGTGTGGCGGCAGTTATGCCAAAAGCTAACGAATTCCCATATACCGTTCGGGTAGTTTCTGAAATTACGGAATCAAACGGCTCGTCTTCAATGGCATCTGTTTGTGGGGCATCTCTTGCGTTAATGGACGCAGGTGTGCCGATTAAAGCTGCTGTTGCTGGTATTGCAATGGGGTTAGTGAAAGAAGGCGATAATTTTGTTGTTCTGTCTGACATCTTGGGTGATGAAGATCATTTGGGAGACATGGACTTTAAAGTGGCGGGTAGCTGTGAAGGTATCAGCGCGCTGCAAATGGACATCAAAATTGAAGGCATTACCCGTGAAATTATGCAAATTGCTCTGAATCAGGCAAAAGGTGCGCGTTTGCATATCCTGAGTGTAATGGAACAGGCAATTAACTGCCCACGTAATGATATTTCTGAATTTGCACCACGTATTCACACTATTAAGATCAACCCTGATAAGATCAAAGATGTTATCGGTAAAGGTGGTTCAGTTATCCGTGCACTGACAGAAGAAACTGGTACTACCATTGAGATTGAAGATGATGGCACAGTGAAAATTGCTGCAACTGATGGTGAAAAAGCAAAACATGCCATTAGTCGCATTGAAGAAATAACTGCTGAGATCGAAGTTGCTCGTGTTTACACTGGTAAAGTAACCCGCATTGTTGATTTTGGCGCGTTTGTTGCTATCGGTGGTGGTAAAGAAGGTCTGGTACATATTTCTCAGATTGCTGATAAGCGTGTTGAGAAAGTGGCTGACTATTTGCAGGTTGGTCAGGAAGTCTCAGTTAAAGTCTTGGAAATTGATCGCCAGGGTCGTGTTCGCCTGAGCATTAAAGAAGCGACAGTCGGCGTAATTGTCGAGGATACACTAGTGGCACCACAATCAGCAGAATAAATTTGATGTATATACCCTATGGATTTCAAGATGGATCGCGACGGCAAGGGAGTGAATCCCCGGGAGCATAGATAACGATGTGACCAGGGTGAGCGAGTGCAGCCAACAAAGAGGCAACTTGAAAGATAACGGGTATAAACGGTGTCTTGTAAAAAGGCACCGTTTATAGACTCAGGGCAGGAGGCCCAATAAATGCAATATGGGTGATAGGGCATTCTTAATCAATGTCTGACTTTCGGGAGTAGGAAATGAATCTT
This sequence comes from Photorhabdus africana, assembly GCF_035181445.1. NCBI lineage: Bacteria > Pseudomonadati > Pseudomonadota > Gammaproteobacteria > Enterobacterales > Morganellaceae > Photorhabdus > Photorhabdus africana. The sequence goes on along the minus strand of NZ_JAXBVE010000024.1, from coordinate 27,391 downwards.
TTTCTGCGCTGGTGTTATGCTGTAGCAATACTTCTTTTGGCAGGATGCAGCAGCAAGGATTGGCGTAAAAACGAAGTTTTTGCTATTCCGTTACAACCTTCATTGCAGCAAGAAGTCATTCTGGCTCGTATGGAACAGATTCTTGCGAGTCGGTCATTGACAGAAGATGAGTACGCACAGCTTTTATATGAGAGAGGTGTGCTGTATGATAGTCTCGGGCTAAGAGCTTTGGCACGGAATGATTTTTCTGTTGCCTTATCTATTCGGCCTAATATTCCAGAGATTTTTAATTATCTGGGAATTTACTTCACACAGGCTGGCAATTTTGATGCCGCCTATGAAGCGTTTGATTCTGTATTAGAGCTTGATCCAACTTACAATTACGCGCGTCTTAACCGTGGAATCGCGTTGTATTACGGTGGTCGGTATAAGTTAGCGCAGGATGATCTGCAGGCGTTTTATCAAGACGATCCAAATGATCCTTTCCGTTCGTTGTGGTTGTACCTAGTGGAAAAAGAATTTTATCCTAAAGGGGCGATGGTAAACTTGTCGCAACACTACGAAAAAGCGAACCGGGGGCAATGGGGCTGGAATATAGTTGAATTCTATTTAGGCAAAATTAGTGAATATACATTGATGAATCGCTTGAAAGAGAATGCAACGGATAACACTTCGCTCGCTGAGCATCTCAGTGAAACTGACTTCTATTTAGGTAAACATTACCTAAGTCTGGGGGACAAGGATAGCGCATCTGCGTTATTCAAGCTGACGGTAGCTAACAACGCACATAACTTTGTTGAGCACCGCTATGCATTGTTGGAATTGGCGCTGTTAGGCCAGGAACAAGATGACCTATCAGAATCGGACCAGCAATAGCTGACGAACATTTCGAGATCGATTAGCAAAGTCCATCATCTTGACCGATGAGGGCTTATTTGTTCGTTTAATTAAATACTTTGAGCCAGTTCACATTTTAAATGAAAATTACCGAAATTTTTTTCGATGCGTTATGTAGACTGGCCGCCATAACTAATGAGGCACCATTACATGACCACTGAGACTGAAATCTCTTTTGCTGATCTGGGTTTATCAGCACCTATCCTTTCTGCACTGGAAGATCTTGGCTATGAAAAGCCATCTCCAATTCAGCAACAATGTATTCCCCATTTATTAAATGGCCGTGACGTACTGGGTATGGCGCAGACGGGGAGTGGTAAAACAGCGGCATTTAGTCTGCCTTTACTGCATAATATCAATGCTGAGTTGAAAGCTCCGCAGATCCTTGTGTTGGCACCGACCCGTGAACTGGCGGTACAGGTAGCCGAAGCGTGTGCAGATTTTTCTAAACATATACGTAACGTGAATGTTGTTGCACTGTATGGTGGGCAACGTTATGACGTTCAGTTACGCGCTTTACGTCAAGGGCCACAAATTGTTGTGGGTACACCTGGGCGTCTTCTGGACCATCTGAAGCGTGGTACGTTAGATCTGTCTAACCTGAGCGGTTTAGTTTTGGATGAAGCAGACGAAATGCTGCGTATGGGCTTTATCGAAGATGTTGAAAACATCATGAGCCAGATCCCTGCTGAACATCAGACTGCGCTGTTCTCTGCAACTATGCCAGAAGCTATCCGTCGCATTACTCGTCGTTTTATGAACGATCCGCAAGAGGTGCGTATCCAAGCGAGTGTAACGACTCGTCCTGATATCAGCCAGAGCTATTGGTCTGTTTACGGTATGCGTAAAAATGAAGCTTTGGTGCGTTTCCTTGAAGCTGAGGATTTTGATGCTGCGATTATTTTTGTGCGTACCAAAAATGCAACGTTGGAAGTAGCAGAAGCACTGGAGCGTAATGGCTACAACAGTGCGGCGCTAAACGGTGATATGAACCAGGCACTGCGTGAGCAGACATTGGAACGTCTGAAAGATGGCCGTTTGGATATTTTGATTGCAACTGATGTTGCAGCGCGTGGTTTGGATGTTGAGCGCATCAGTCTGGTTGTTAACTATGACATTCCAATGGATGCGGAATCTTATGTTCACCGTATTGGCCGTACTGGCCGTGCAGGTCGTGCAGGTCGTGCGTTGTTGTTTGTAGAAAACCGTGAACGTCGCTTGTTACGTAACGTTGAACGTACAATGAAGCTGGCTATCCCGGAAGTTGAACTGCCAAATGCTGAATTGCTGAGTCAGCGTCGTCTGGAAAAATTTGCCGCTAATGTGCAGCAGCAATTGGAAAGCAGCGATCTGGATCAGTACCGTACTCTGTTGTCTAAACTGCAACCTGCGGAAGATCTGGATATAGAAACGCTGGCAGCTGCATTATTGAAAATGGCACAGGGTGAGCGCCCGTTGATTTTGCCTCCAGATCCGGCTCGTCGTCCTCGCCGCGAATTCAACGAACGTGACGATCGTCGTCGTAATAATTCTGATGATCGTGGCGAACGTAGTGATCGTCCTCGTCGTGAACGCCGTGATGTCGGTGAAATGGAGTTGTACCGTATTGAAGTGGGCCGCGATGATGGTGTTGAAGTTCGTCATATCGTTGGTGCGATTGCTAACGAAGGTGATATTAGCAGCCGTTATATTGGCAACATCAAATTGTTTGCAACGCATTCCACGATTGAATTGCCAAAAGGCATGCCAGGTGATTTATTATCCCACTTTACCCGTACCCGCATTCTGAATAAACCAATGAATATGCAGTTAATGGGTGATGCACAGCCATTTGAACGCCGCGAGCGTCGTGGTGGTGGGCGTAACAGTAACGGTAACGGTAACAACGGTAATGGCCCTCGTCGTGATCGTGAGAGTTTCAATGGTGGTGGCCGTCGCTTCAATGGTGAACGCCGCAGTGGTGAAGGTCGTGGTGAAGGCCAAAGCCGTAGCAGTTTCCGTGGTCGTGGTGATGATCATGCTTCATCTGCTCCACGCCGTCGTTATAACAATAGTAACGCACAGTAATCATTTGGACTGATGCTTAAATAATAAAGCGGCTCTTTTTACAGGAGCCGTTTTTGTTGCCGGTTAATTGCTTCAGTATTTCTATAATAAAAAAGCTGCTTTTTATATATACCCAATGGATTTCAAGATGGATCGCGACGGCAAGGGAGCGAATCCCCAGGAGCATAGATAACGATGTGACCGGGGTGAGCGAGTGCAGCCAACAAAGAAGCAACTTGAAAGATGACGGGTATAAATGCCAGGAGTTTTTCTCTGTCTGTAATAGCAACTGCGCCGATTTCCAGTTGCTGATAAATAACTTTTGCTACTCGCATACTGTTATTTTCATTAAATCCTTTTCGCAGAATACCCTCCGTATAGACAGCGATTTTCAGTGCCTGAGCAGAAAATGCACTAGTATATTTTTCAAATATCGCTCGCCGGTCAAGTAGGATACGTATAAACATTGCTGAGCCGATACTATTGGTGACGATCATAGGGGCTGAAATATTTTTGACCAATGCTAATGCTTCACTGTATGGACGGGCGAGCAGTAGTAAAATGCCCATCTGTATTATTTCAGCACAAAACGTGACGATAGCGGCTGTCCAGGGATTAATCAGTTGGTTTGTCTGACCACGTTTTGTCAAATAGTTGTGGATAATGCCACCGATTAAATCTTCAATAATGGTCGATATCATGCAACTAAAAGCGGTCATCCCACCAAGGGAGTAGCGGTGCAGTCCACCGGTTAATCCCACCAGCGCGCTGACACTTGGCCCACCTAGAAGGCCGCCAAGGACCGCACCAATAGCGCGGGTATTGGCAATGGAATCACCTACATGCAATCCAAAATAAGTTCCCATAATACAAAAAATGGAAAAAGTGATATAACACAGTAGGTTATGAGGTAAACGCACAGTGACTTGTAACAGTGGAATAAATAGAGGTGTTTTACTTAGTAGCTAGGCAATAACCAAACATCTGTTGTAGTAATAACAACACAAGATTAAATTCGTACATAGACTTTCCGGGAGGATTTGTGAATGTTATTAGTTTACAGAAACAGCTAATAATATTATTAAAAGTTTAGTTTAAGTAGGTTAATATTTGACAAGAATCATAAACCACTACACTATTATGAAGCGTTTTCCTTTCTGTCAGTGATTATACGCACAAACATATAAGAAATTTTCCGTAGAACAATGAGAAGCTATAGCGTTAGTTTCGGGTCGGGTAATTTTGGATGTGTAAGACATCATGAAAAAAAGAACACTTTTTACGATTTTACTGGTTATTTTGCTCACGGCAATGGCTGTGTTATTTCGTTCCCATAACCAATATTTGTTGTTGCAAGGAGAAGTTGATGCACCGGAAGTGATTGTGGCATCTAAAGCTAAGGGGCGAGTGATCAAACGTCATGTTGAACGGGGAGATGATGTTAAGGCAGGACAGTTGCTGATTACACTTGAAAGCCCCGAATTGCTAGCCCAGATTGCTTCACTAGAAGCTGCTCGTGATCAAGCGAAAGCGCAGTTGGAGCAATCTTTGCATGGAACACGAGAAGAAAGTATTCGGAATCTGGAAGCGGGTTTGGCACAAGCTCAGGCCGAATATGATAATGCGGTACGTGAATATGATCGTATTCAGAGCGTAGCGTCTAAAGGCTATGTTTCACGGAACGATCTAGATAATGCCCATAGAAGTAGGGATGTTGCCTATCAGAAAATGCAGAGTGCAAAAGCGGCATTGGATGAAGGTATGCATGGTGACAGAATTGAACTGCGCCAGAAATATGCAGCAGCTTTGCGTCAGGCTGAACAGCAACTGATCGAGTTACAAACCCAGAGTAATGATTTGCAGGTCAAAGCACCTGTCGCGGGGGAAGTTGGGCCGATTCCGGCAGAAGTTGGTGAATTATTTAATGCTAATAGCCCCTTGGTGACATTAGTCCGTGTACCAGAAGCTTATTTTATTTATAACCTGCGGGAAGATATTCTGGCAAAGGTGCACAAAGGGGATAAAGTCAAACTTCGTCTTCCTGCGCTAGGTGATAAAGAGATCGAAGCCGAAATTCGTTATATCTCTCCGATGGGTGATTACGCGACTAAACGTGCAACTCGTGCCACCGGTGATTTCGATTTAAGAACCTTTGAAGTGCGCTTATATCCCTTACAGACTATTGAAGGTTTGCGTCCTGGTATGAGTGCTTTGTGGCGTTGGGATGAGTAGGTGACTGATGCGGAGCAAGGTTGCATGGCGTGGTTTCGAACGCGCTTTTAGCCAAGAAATCCGGGCTGTGATTCGTAGTCCGGTTTTTCACTGGTTAAGCTGGTTATTTCCTTTGATGCTATTTGTGCTGATCAGCGCTAATTTTTCAGAAGGGACATTACTCAATCTGCCAGTATCGGTGGTTGATAATGATCAGAGCCCGCTGTCACGTCATCTAATACGTAACTTGGACGCGGCTTCTCATGCGCAGATTAAATCTTATGATGGCGGATTGCAGGAATCTCTTGAACGGCTTGGTAGTGCTAAGGATTATTCCTTACTTTATATCCCGCACGATTTTGAAGCTAATGCACTCAAAGGACACCAGCCAACCGTGCGTATGTATTACAACGCGTTGTTTTATGGTGCCGGAAGTTATTCTATTCAAGATCTCAGTGGATTAATGGCAGAGATTAATGCGAAGTACCGTTCTATATTGGCGACAGAAATGGGCCATCAGTCACCTCCATTAGCCAATGTTACGCTCGTTTATGACAGCCTTTTTAATGCCAGCGGTAGTTACATCTATTATAAGCAGTTTGCGGCCACAATCCATTTATTACAGCTTTTTGTTGTAACCTGCACGATTTATAGCATGGCACGCAGCAAGATGCTGATGACAATGAAACCGTTTACTTTCGCTCTGTTGGGAAAATTGGCACCTTATACCCTGTTTTTTACTCTGTTGTTGATTGTCGAATTGGCTGCTCTGATTGGTGTATTTGATGCAAAAGTGAATGGTAACCCAATATATATGGTGGTAGTAGGTTTCTTCTACGTCATTGCCGCTCAAAGTATTGGTCTTTTGCTGTTTACTTTCACTAATAGCACACTGACGGCTTACAGTTTAATCGGGGTGCTAGTAAGTATTGCGACAACTTTTTCAGGTATGTCAGTGCCAGAATTATCAATGATATTGCCGGCGCGGATAATTGCCAATATTGAGCCTTTAACACATGCTTTAAATGCGATGTTTGATATTTTTCTGCGTGAGGTTTCTTTACTGGGTATTTTATCTGTTTGTGCTTTATTACTTATTTATCCAGTCGTTTGCTTTCTGTTAGTACGAAACCGGTTATTTAAACGGCTTGGCTTGCCACAGGGTAATGAATAATGCAGATGTATTGGCAAACTTTTCGCCGGGTATTAATGGGAATGTTGGAAAAGCCCATGTGGATGTTGATGCTGGTTTCCTTGTGTATGATGAGTTTGGTATATGTCCGGCCAACAGTATGGGATCTACCGGTTGCCGTGATCGACCAGGATCACAGCTCTGCTAGTCGCGCTTTGATACGCCAGATCAATTCTACGGCTAAAATTGCTGTCCATAACTATGATAATTTAGCTGATGCTCGTCACGATCTACTGCTACGTGAAATTTTTGCGATTATTATTATCCCGGCGGACTTGGAGAAAAATATCCTTAATGGAAAAAATATCACCTTTCCGATTTATGGCGATGCAACCAGCCGTCTTGCTAATGGACAAATTCAGCAAGAATTGACCTCTGCTCACCGGCAATTGCTAAACGAATATAACAGAACGTTATTATTGAAATATGGTTTTAGCCCTGAACAGACAGAATTATTATTGATGCCGATTCGTAGTGAAACTGTTGGGCTATTTAATCCTGGTGTTAGTTTTGCCGCAATTGTTTTTCCCGGTTTGTTGGTGATGTTATTACAACACTCGTTATTGATATCTTGTGTACGGGTCAGTATTACAATACGTGGTACACCGAAAGGTAAACCACCATTACCTGTCTATTTGGGAGCGTTGTCGGCGTTATTACCAATTTGGCTTTTTCTCTCCATCATCTTTTTTGTGCTTTGGCCGTGGGTATTGGGATACCGGCAGGAGGCGTCTATTCCTTTGTTATTAATGCTGACGTTCCTGTTTATGTTGGCGGTACTTGGATTAGGGAAATTAGTGACAGAATGTATGCGCAGTGTAGAAATGATCTATTTGACGATCGCCTTGCTTACCACGCCTGTGTTCTATATTTCCGGCACCATTTGGCCAGTACAGGCAATGCCTGATTGGGTGAGAGCAATTTCTTCTGCTTTACCGTCTACTTGGGCAACAAAAGCGATTGCCGGTGTTAACCAGATGGGATTGCCAGTACAGAATGTATTGGGAGATATCGCTATGATGCTGGTTCTTGGTGTGATTTATACTCTGCTAGGAATTTTGATAGGTATGGCGCGTAATGGTGAATTCAGGAAAATAACCTATTATTTGCGTAGAATATTTAGGTCATGATTCCGTATTTTTATTTTCCATATAATTGAATTTTATTATATAAGCTGCGAAACCGCAGCCGTTTTGCTGCGGTATTTCCATCGAATTTTCTACTTAGAATCTCGTTTTTTTCAGCGAAAATAAAAACAATATATTTTTAACAACGAAGGCGCTGATTAAAAAACAGAGAAAAACGAAAAGTGCATCGATATAAGTCAGATTAAGATAAATAAAATAGGCTATTGTGACGCCAATAGCAGAATCAAGTTGATCGAATAAAATAAACAGTCGCTTATTTTGTTCCGGGTGTTGTCCCGGAGGTGCGCCGAGCCTCCTTTTTAGCCAAGAGTTTGGTAATTCGAAAAGGACATAGCCTAAGCCCGCTAGAAAACCGGCAAATAAGCAGGAGGAAATAGTCTGGGGAATAACCGTGTCCTGTGTTCCGGTGCTGGGAACTAACCACAATAGTGAAAATAGCGCGGTAATAATGGGTACAGTAATAAAACCGCGCCAGGTCTTGTTACGACCGAAATAACGTTGATGTATTGGAATAGCCCAGCGTGAAAAATAGTTTTTCGTCACAATCACCATATGTAAACAACCACCAAGGATGACGGGGATCATTAAAATCCATCCGTGATAAAAACTATTGAGCATAAAGACTCCAGAAATGAAGACCAGTAAATAAAACGAACCCTGCAAGTGTTGTACTGATAATAGTATTGAGACTCTTGAATTTATAAAACGGGCGATCCCATAGCATGGCGATACTGAATGTAAGGAGCGCTAATGTCAGTAAGAGATGGCTTAACCACGGCTCGGCTACCAAGCTTACCAAAGCGTAACCACTGATAATAAATAAGCTCCAGAATACGGGCATACCAAGATAGGAGAGCTGGTTTTCATTCTGAATATTCCCAACTTCATTAAATACGGATAATCGCAGACAGCCGCTAATGATCATTAAAATGATAAACAGGGAATACCAAGATTGATAACCGGAAAGGTAGAGGATAATGGCTGGAGAGATCAAGTAAATAAGTTGATCCATAAATCCATCAAGATAGCGACCAAACGGGCGGACAATATTTAAATTTCTGGCTAGAATACCATCGAGCGCATCGCCAAGCATGGCAAGATACAAAAATGCAATAGCTAAGTAATGCCAATGTTGTAACGCGGCGGCCACGGCAAGAGCGCTAAATACCGCCCCAACGATAGTAATATAGTCTGCTCTGTTTAGATGAATGATGAAATGATTATTATTCATAATTTTTCCTTGTGTGGAACGGAAGATAATTGGCCTTTACCGAGCATATTGATCAACGCGATGCGGTTTATTTTGCTGTTATGACGAATGTCAACTGGGATAGGATTAGCACAATAAATACGAGTAACCAGCGTGAGATCCAGCTCGTCTAAAATAGCGGGTAAATCTGTCGGTAGTGTAGCGCTTTCCAGTATCAGGGCGGCTCCGCCTAAAGGATGTAACACGAATGCGCTTTGAGTGACCCCAGGCAGTTCATTGATTCTTTTTTCCAGTACGTAGGGATGGATGATACGACCATCATCTAACACCACTTTGTCTTTTACCCGTCCAAGTAGCCAGAGCTGTCCTGCCGTGTCCAGATAGCCGACGTCACCGGTACAGTGCCAAATACCTCCTTGTTTACGTGGGAGTTTGTTTTCTTTCGTTGCTTGAGGGTTATCAATATAGTCTTTGAGCACATGAGGCCCGGCAACTAAGATTTCACCGACATTACCGGCAGCCAGTGGAGTAATTTGTTGGGGGTTAGCCGTTATTTCCCGGATACATATTTCTGCTTGTGTAACCGGTTTTCCGACCAGATAGCCATCATGAGTTGCCCAGTGGTTTAATTGAGTCGTCATTTCGACGGTACTGATCGGTTCAACCTCGGTGGAACCATAGACCACCAAATGCCGAGCATGTGGAAAGACTGTCAGGCAGTTTTCAAGCAGAGCTTTATTGGCAGGCGCACCACCTACGATGACTGTTCGCACGTTAGGGAATGATAACCCTTTGTTCTTAGCATAACCGGTGATTTTGCTCATATAGGCGGGAGCGCCGCTGAGGCATGTAATACCTTTGTCTTGTACTTGCTTGACGATCTTCTGTGGATCGACGGTTGCGGGATGGGAAAAGTCAAAATCAGGCAGAATACTGCTGTTGCCGCAGCACAATGAGTGCAGCACCATAACGGGGAAACTGTGTAGATCTATCTCATTCTTCCCTTCGGCAAAAAGTGCTGTTATGGCATAAAGTTGTGCTAGCAAGCTGTCATGAGTGCGGTTTGCGCCTTTGGGTGTGCCGGTAGAACCCGAGGTAAAGGTAATTAACCCAGTTGTATCCGGCGGTAAATCTCGGCAGATAAAGCTATTCAGAGGTAAGTGTTGACTGGGCGTTTCCAGCGCTTTCATGCCCCATATACGTTGTCCGATGACAAAACGTCGCAGTCGCCATAGTTCAGGGAGCAGAAACCAGAATTTTCCTAACGTAGGTTGAGTGATCACCGCCGATAATTTACTGTGGCGCAGTATCTCCCTCAGTTGTTTTTTGGCAAGCCCGCGCTCAAGCATAACTGGAACTAGCCCTAGCCCCAGAATCGCGATAAGCAATGGATAAAGTACTAAGCCTGGTTGGATAATCACTAACAAGCGATCGCCAGCGACAAACCCAGATTGGGTTAACTGATGCTGGAAATGGGAGGCATGAGAAAAAAACGCCTGAAAACTTAAACCGCTACTATGATCCTGTGAATGTGGCGCTTGCAGGGCTAAATGTTCAGGATGTTTTTGGGCTGCATCGACAATTGGCTGACAAATATTTGTCATGCGATCCTCCTGTAATAAAGCGCATATTGATGCTTGGTGGCAGCAGGTGTATTGAAAAGCCGTTTTGCGGTTTTGAGCGATGTATTATCTTCACGCATCATGGCCCCTCCTAGACGAGGGTGAATACGTCTGGCACTCTGTTCAAATGAGTGGTATAGCGTGTTGTACAGCCGACTGCCCCGGTATTGCGGTGCGACTGCCACGGTTTTCAGCAACCCGATGGCGGGTTGACCTTTTTGCAGGACTGACAGACTCAAAATTATCCCGGCAATTTCGCCACTAGGAGTTTTAGCCAGAAATGATGCAGGGTAATGGCAAAAAGGTTTGATAAACTCCTTACCGCAATGCTGTTGAAATGCGGACCAAGATGGCGTGGTATAAGCGAAATTCTCACCAAACACCGAGTCGATAAAAGAGTAGAGTTTAACCTGTTCTTGCACCCATAATTCTGGCGTTAGCGGCAATAATGTCGCTTGAACATCAGGAAGTCTTTGCGCGCGTTGATGAGCTTGCTGAAAGTTGCTTTCTGTTGCTTGAGTATCGTCGAATATCGAGGTATAGCGATAACGGATATCAAACCCTAACTCTTTTAACAAAAGGGGATAGTAAGGAGGGTTATAAGGTTCATGCTCAAAGGGAGGCACATCAAAATGATCAAGTCGAACGCGGTAGTGTCCGAAAGTTGAAAAGTTAATCGGCCCGTAGAGATTATGCGCACCATTTTCCTTGGCCCATTGTTCTAGAGCGCTAAACAACATGGTGTTGCTTGCTATGTCATTATCAGTTTCCCAAAAGCCGAAAAATGCGGCAGATCGGCCATCAACTCTATGAGGTACTAAAAAGCCGACAAGACGGGCTTTCCCTGGAATGCAGCCAATCCAGGCTTTACTGTGATTAAACCAAGAATTCTTCGGGCTGAACTGCTGTTGTACTTTTTCCCGGTCTTCACCGGGCCATAGCGGCCAATCGCGATAAATACTGGGTGGAAGGTCAAGAAAACCTTCGGGTAGTGGATTGGCCGGAGACCATTCTCCCATGAAGATATTAGACATGTTCACTCCTTGATGTCAGTTTTTCTACAGTGGTGTCGTGCAAGCGGACAACAGTCCCAGTTGCTCCATCCATGCGTACCCGATCGCCATCTTTCAAAATTTGTGTGACGGCGGGAATGCCGACGATGGCGGGGATACCCAGTTCACGAGCAACAACGGCGGAATGCGAAAGTGTGGAACCGCGCTCGATGAGTAATCCGCCTGCTGTAGGGAATAACGGCGCCCAACCGGGATCGGTACGTACGGTACACAGGATCTGCCCTGCCAGTGACATTTCATCCTGTGGGTTTTTAATTAATCGGATAGTTGTTTCAACTTGCCCTGGGTAGCAACCTATGCCCTGTAGCATGCTGCTATCGGTTGGGGCTTGTTGTGCCTGATAGGGATAGCTGTAATCTTGCTGTTGATACAGTGAGCCTCTAATGAAAAAGTGATGAGCTGGTTCATCTTCTTTTTCGTAGTTGGCATATTCTTGCTTGCGTATAGCAACTAAAGGCTCAAGTTGGGTCTGTATTGCTGTTCCTTCGTAGCCGCTGTAGATCTCCTCTAACGTGAGATAAAAAATATCGCGGGGTTCAGCGAGTATCCCTTCTAATGCATATGCCTGACCAAGTTGTAGGAAGATATCTCGATACAGCCCAAACATACGAGTTCGGGTAAAACGCATATTTTCCCGGTGACGTATCGCTTGACGTAATTTCTGCAAATTCTTTTTAAAGACGTTCATACGCTTAGAGCCAAGTCGCTCCTGTATTTGCTGAAATGCGGTATTTTCGGCCTGAGTACGCAACTTCCTTTCCCGGCTGGATAACGTCTCTGGTGTGAGGGTATCGATAGCAAGGTAGTTTTTTAGTATCAGAAATAAAAAACTGGGATCTTGTTTTAGTGTGATGGTTTCCAGCTTCAATTCACCCATCGTGCGATCGCCGTATTTTTTAATATAATCAATGCACTGCTGGTGGAATGATTCATCGAGTGGGCGTACTTGGGTCAGCAGGGTAGGTGCATCACCGAGGGTCAACAGGTTGCACAACTCAGGGTGCTGGCGCGCATATTGGCACATCTTTAACAGCACTTTGGTCGGTTGGGTACTTTCAATATCTTCATCTCCAGAGAGAAGATCGCCTAATAGTGCAGATGAATTCTCAATACCGGCAGCAATTAGTTCCCGATTTACCCGGCCATTAAACATCATCACGTAAAAGTCGTTCAGGATCGGTGTCGTCCAGCGTCGTAGCAGATGTTCATCCAGATATTTCAATTTCTCGATCAGTTGGCCGCTGTTGCAAGTATGCAGCTCTGATTGTTTTATGGCGCCGGCATGCCATTTAAACTGCTCTAAGAATAGTTCTACCCGTTGATCCATAGTTCTAAAGGCATATAGCAAGCGCAGGAGTGCCCACCCCATTTTTGGCAGTTTCTTTATTTTATTGCCCAGTGAAAGTGTTTTATCCTCAATAAAATCAACCGGGTCTTCCAGCCCCATCATTCTTTCCATATCTTTTTTATTGGTTTGGAAAGAGGGAAGTAACAGTAGTCCTTTGTACCAATTGTTGATGTTGTAATAGATCCTACCTTTAACTAAGCCGAGCATATTTTCCAGCATGGAACGATGCTGATTAACCTGTTTATCTGAGCAACCTAAAGCACGTATTGTCTGTTCATAAACGGTGGCATAACCTGCCCGGGCAAAAGAGAAAGTCAGTGGTGTTGTTATTCCACAATAAGATTCCTGAATGTTGGAATTATCGAAAATAATATGATCTTCGCTTTTATCATCCAGACGTGGCAATCGGGTTATTGGCCTGGTCTGTAGAATAAAGATTTGATGGTTTTGAATCGTCCATTCGATATCTTGTGGACACCCTCGTGCTGAGGCAATTTCTTTGCCAATATCTCGTAATGCATAGATTTTATTATCGAGTAAGGTCGGTTCCCACTGTTTTTCTTTCGCGACGGGTATTGTTACTGTACCGCTGCCGTTGGTGGTATTGAAAACAGTTGCTGTCTCTTTTTGTGTGATATGACGTTCGATCTCAGGTGTGGTGAGATGAACTGAAAATTCATCGGTATCGCATTCGCCGGAAACTACGCCTTCTCCGGTGCCCCAGGCGGATGAGATTAGGCAATGTTGCCTGCTACCCGTAACAGGGTGTGCAGTAAACATGACACCAGAAACCTCACCGGCAACCATGTTCTGAATGATGACAGCACTACTGATATTGCCCATCGGTAACCGTTTGTGTAGGCGATATTGTAATGCACGCGTGTTAAAAGCTGAGGCCATCACAGCACGTAAGCTATTGGCAAGTGCTGCTTTACCCCGTTGAAATAGGTAGCTGTCCATCTGCCCGGCGAAAGAAGCATTGGCGGCGTCCTCACCAATGGCTGATGAGCGAACAGCGAAAAATGTATCTGGGTGATTCTCTGATAAGAGAGCCAATTCTTCTTCTAATTCAGTAGGCAATGGAATTGACTGTAGCCACTGACGCAATGGCGCAGCAATAGCGTCTAGTTTTTCCTGGCTGATATCATGTGGTACGGTAGCCAACTGCTCTATGATGTTGCTTGCAAACGTATCGTTGATGAGTAGGCTATTAAGCACCTCGCTGCTGATGACCCAATAATTAGGTACAGGAAAACCGTTTTGCGTAAGCCATAATAAATTAGCCGCTTTGCCACCTAAGGAATGTTCCGCCAATTCAATAGCATTATCTTGCGTGTAGAGATATTTCATATTATTCCACCAATGCAGCAATAGTATACCTTGCTTACATCATGCTCTTATTTGCACGTAATATTGTTGGCGTGAATAGATCAATAAGATATAAATGTATTACAAGCTATTGCTGCACCCTTATTTTAGAGGAAGAGTAAATTAAATAGTTTATTCGGTTGATTATTAATTCCGTGTTAATGAAATAAGCCAGCGGAGCGTTTTCATTGTGCGCTCCATAAATGGGTAGCCAACAACATTGTGTGCCATCATATAAAGCGGAATCCTTCTCATCCATAAATCATGCAGCGCTAATTCATAGCCTCGATGCCAAATTATTGGATCGAGGGAGATCCCCGATTTTTGCTCAAGTTCAACCCGGTGTAGTTCAATATAATAAGCTACTTTATCTGCATCACTTTGTGGGTCTAAGCTAAAGGCCAGAAGTTCTGCCAGGTCGCGCTGGGGGAGATGCAAAGTAGACAATTCCCAATCCCAAGCGCATAAATGTAAGCCAGTTTCCTGTTGCCGGAAGGCAATATTGCGTGGGTTGAAATCACCGTGGATCAATGTCCTGGGCATCTGTTCGATCTCCTTCCACCAGGTGGCGGCATTGTCTACCCAGTGCTGGAAATCTTTATGTTCTTCGGCAGTGAACAACTCAGGAAACGTTTGGTGGATAAAATTGCCCAGTTTTTGCCACAGGGGCTTCATCTGTGAAACCGTATCGGCATTCGGAATTTGCAGTTGTGAGAATTTCCACGTGAGCACTTCTTCCCGTCCCAACCAGATAGAGTGAATATCGGCTACTCCCCGGATGGCGGCTTCAAGGTGGCACTGCTCCCAAGGTGTTTCCAGGTTAATATTGTTCATTAACACCATATCGTGGAGCAATTCTTCAATCAGGGCATAAGTTCCGGTTGCTTCGTTTTCAATCACACCATAGATAACGGGAATATAGCGCATCAACCGTGGATCTTGCTGATTCATAATAGCCAGCTCACGGCTATGGCTTTGGTTAAATTCAAGCTGATGTTCAAAATCCTGGAAAACGGCAAACAACTCAGAAGAGCAGTGTTTAGCGATATCCAGTACCATATTCACGACCTCACTCCCTAGAGGCTTCAGTTTCAGCATCACGGATAAATTGTTCTGTGCGGATGTCGTTATAGAAAAAGGAAATAAGCCAATTAAACGTTCCGCATAATTTGAGCTTAGATGTGTCAGCATGCTGTGCCCATCATCACCAGAAAATTTAGGTTTGATTGTAGTCAAATGGGCCCCTTGTAACACAGGGTTAAAATTTGCTTGCTGGAAGAAGGGCAGATCAAGTTCCTGTGGGGTGTGCGCAGTGATATTGCTCGTGGTGACAGGGCGATAGCGGCCAAGTTTTTCATGCGATTGAGCGAACTCATCCGCAGCAATGGCTGACAGTGTTGAAATATCAAGGGCCAGACAATAGCTGGCGATGATCTCGGCCAGGCGGGCAGTGCCGTTTTCATCGGTGCAGCCCAACATATTCAGACATTCACGTTGGTGTGGTAAATAAGTTCCGCCACCGATTGTACCGACGATCAGAGAAGGTAGCGTAATACTGCAATAGACTCGGTTATCGGCAGTTAATGTCATGTGCAAATGGGCGACTGACGATTCATGTACGCAGGCAATATCTTGCCCTAGAGCGGTAAACATCCCGGCAATCACATTTGCGGCATTAATATTTATGCCGATCATCCCTGAGGCGATAGCGCCTTCGCAGACATGATGATAAGCCGTGACAAGTTGTTGTGGCGTGACTCTCAAGATTTGCTGACAGGATTCAGCATCTAAATAAACCTCAGCTACTACACGTGTTCCACGTCCTTCGATGAAAGGTTGATAAGACACCTTTTTATCACTAGATGTATTACCATCGATCATAAAGTGACGCAGTGGTATAAACGCCATTTTGGTTAACTGTTGTTGGATCCATTGACATGCATACCAAGTGCAGATGGTAGTCATGTTTTGACCTGCTGCTGCGGCTGTATTGTAGATAAATTGCAAATGGACGCTGCGCCCGATGATTTGTGGCTTTATTTCCAGTAATTGCGCATGTTTGGAGTGGCGTCCTATTTCATACCGTAATTCGCTGACATGTTCTTTGATCCAATCACTGAACATAATGCTATGCGAGACGCTATGAAATTCAAAACGAGGAGCACGTATCATGCGTTGACCAAGTACACGCGCGGTCGTCCCCCCTGATTGCGTAATGGCGGAAGAACCACGGGATACCGAAGCAATTAAAGCACCTTCTGTGGTAGCAAGTGGCGCATAATATACCCCTTGAGCGTATTGTCCTTTTATCAAGAGAGGACCGGCGATTCCCACAGGGATTTCTATTGAGCCAATAAATCCCTCAATGGTTTTTGTGAGTTTGGTCGCATCCAGATGGGTGTTTGCCACGTGTTCCAATGCATGCCCGGTATGTTTTGCCAAATAATCCAGACGTTTTTGTCGGGCTTCCTCGGTGTAGATGTAGAGGTGGCGGCGGGGCAATAATTTTACTTGGGTTGTTTCTGTATGGACGGCAGATGCCTCTTGGTGTTTTTTGATGCTGAATATGTCACGTGACAATTCTAGAATAGAACTTCGCGCACAGTTTTCTGTGTGTGCAGTGGTATTATCTGAAACATCACTTACATATGATTGGAGATTCTTTTGCAACATAACTATATTTCCTTTAATACCTAAGCAAACCCAAGTTTTATTAAGATGCTAGCAGTGCAAACTGAATAACCTAGCACCATGAATATTCCCACGACAGCTTCATCGCGTTTGCGATTTTGGATGGTGGGGTTACGGAGGAATTTACTTAATTGCCATAGACACAATGCATAACAAACGACCAAGATAATTAACGCCCATAACGCTATACCATCAGTGGTGATACGGATTAGCCAAATCTGTAGCGCCAACATTACGGTGAGTAATGCCGCGATAATAGCGACAGCTCCTTTTCTGCCGAAAATAGATGAATAGGTCGGTATTTCAAGACGTTCTTCATCTGGCCCTTTACACTTGCGTGTAATTTCAAAACTGAATCCAGAGAAAAAGCACAAGCCCATCAAAACCCATATTGGGAAATTGAGTGTGAGGTTAGGACTGGCGATATTGCCTAACCACCAGATAATAAGTGGCATTACCAGCATATGGGAAATGGCATACCAAGTAAGGTGTTGGTTTAGCCATTCACCGATAAAGAATTCTTTCCCCATAAGACAGGTCCAGATAAAGACCAACAGCCAGGCAAAAGTAACTGAGCCAATTCCCCGATCTAGCAATAGACTTCCACCTAATTGCAATGCGATACAACAGATACCAAGTACCCGTAGATTTTTCAGCGTAATAATACCGCGCTGTAAAATCCGTTGTGGATGATGTTCACAATCCAGTTGGTAATCTTTATGCTCATCGAATATCCGTAATAGTAAAAAATAGGAGAAGGACATCAGGCAACCGAGCAGGATCTCCCATGACAAAACGGGCTTTTCCCCTATTGAATAAAAAGCTACGGAATAGCTGATGATATAAAAGATAAAGAAAAGTGGCGCATTTTGTAGCGGGAAACGCTCATCCATCCATAGCTTTATCCTCTTACCAATGAATTTTGAATAAATATCTTGGCTTTCCATACACCGTTCCTATTTATTGTATAAGGATTAAACTATATACATTTGTGACAATTCAGCCCAAGGATAATCAATCCAGAAGCAAATCTTAATAAAGCCTATACGTGCTTTTTAGCATTATCTCTCTCAATAATTTAAGAAATACGTATGGACTGATGCTATACATTAAGCCAAAAGTTTGCCATCGGCTATAATCAGTATGTGTAAATTTTAATTTCAGTATGCAACTTATGTTTACATTTTTTTTTATAACTGTATGTTTATGAGATAATTTTGTTTCCATTTAGATTAAAGAATCATGGGCTTTAATATCATATTTCAGACAGATATAGATAAGTTCTTCTCCGTTATCGGCGACAACTGTGTTCCGTAAATAAATTTTTTGTGGGGCAAAGTCACTACATATAAAATACCGGAATAAAGTAATAAATGATTAGTAATTTTAATTGAATTAGTGGTGGGATGTTTTGATTTAGCGCAGTTTATAGTCAGATATTACCCTAATAATTAAAAGGTAAAATTTACAGTTAGGTCTGTATTGGATTCTTGATGTAGGATCGGGCGAATGCCGATATATTTTGGCTAAATAGCTACGTTACTTTATCAAGTAAGGAGTCTGAGCTGTGTTAGGAAAAATCCACAATCTTACTCTGCACTGGTTTATTACTGTCCGTGATAGTCATTTAGTTGTTAACCAGTATAAGCAGGAAGAGGTTAGTTTCAGCGACGAAGCCAATTATCTGATTCTAATGGTTATTCGTACAGAATTAGGGTTGTGTGTTAAAAATTTGGTAGATACGATAGCGTTGAAGTTCATGCTTGCTGTTCTTTGTGCGGGTTTGTTCCAATTGGCTGAGTGTATAGAAGCGAGTTTGCCGGAGGGCGCGGATCAGCACGATCTTGCGCGATTATCATGTTGATCAGAGTAGAAATTCCAGTAGATGCAGCGGGAATAGATCAGTTATTACGGAAATCTTTTGATACCCCGGCAGAAGCGGAATTGGTCCAACAATTGCGGGAAGGTGGATTATTGACGTTAGGTGTGGTTGCTACAGATGACGAAGGCCAGGTAATCGGCTACGTGGCTTTTAGTCCGGTGGATATTAATGGTGAAGATAACCAATGGGTTGGTCTGGCGCCGTTAGCGGTTGCTGAAGAATATCGTCGGCAGGGGATTGGTGAAAAGCTGGTGTATGAAGGTTTGGATAGCCTGAATGAATTTGGTTATGGCGTCGTCGTTGTTTTAGGTGATCCACACTACTATCGCCGGTTTGGTTTTACGCTTGCCAGTGAGCATCAGTTGCATTGCCAGTGGCCAACGTGTGAATCTTATTTTCAGGTATATGAATTAGCTGATAGTTCTTTGGCTGACCATCAGGGATTGGTTACTTACTCCCCACACTTTGGCCGTTTCTAATTGATGCTAAATATTCTGCTATACAGACGGGCTGGCAAATAACCAGCCTCTCTTTTTGCTGTTTACTTAATTGTTTTACTTGATATTCCAGCCGTGAGGCACTGGAGCGGTCTCCGGCGTGACTACTGAAAACTAGCTGTAACGGTCCTTTCCCTCTCAGTGATTTGGCTCCTTTCCCGTTTTCATGTTGCGCAAAACGGCGGTGAATATTTGTTGTTATCCCGGTATAAAGCATGCCTGATTTTGTTTTCAGTAAGTAAAGAACCCATTGATTTTCAGCCATATAATTTTTTTCTGAATTTTCTATTTTTGATATTTATATTTTACTCGAACGTTTTTCTATATCATTTTTCTGAATAATTTAGTTTAAGTTATTACAATATAACAGTTTTATAAAACCTGTTACATATCAATTTGCTATACCTCGCATTATTCATTCAAAAAAATTGAAATAAAATAGCAATAATTGCTAATTTTTATTCCGGCCTTTAGAGCATACTATGATCCACATCACAGAGAGTAACTCATTCCACTAAAAATTGATCAAGGATCATAGTATGAAAAACGTAAAATATATCGCTGTTGCTTTAGCTTTAAGTGCTATCTCTTTTGGTAGTATGGCGGCAACAGAAGTTCAAACTTCTTCTTCCCCTAGAATTGGTGTTGTTTCTGTAACGGGGGCTGATACTTTGGAAACCCTAAGTGTCGAATTATCCAAAAAAGCTGACAAAGCAGGTGCATCTTCTTTCCGCATTATCTCTGCCAGCGGTAAGAATCAATTATCAGGTGTTGCTGAGATCTATAACTAATTTATAGTAGAGCAGACTGAACCCTGTCCCTGTCAGGAGATATCAGAACACGCCGTAGGATTGATGTTTATCCCGGCGTGGTTCTGGGCTTCCAGGCAGATATAATCCTGCTATTGGAGAGAGAGTGAACACCACTGAAAACTTTCAGATTATCCACAGATACCTCGCAAGACAGCATGTCCTAACGCTTTGTACAGCAACCGGTGATGATATTTGGTGCGCAAATTGTTTCTATGTTTTCAATGTCGATGAAATAGCTTTCTGGTTTATGACTGAACTTCATACTCGCCACGGTGAAATGATGCAGGTAAATCCACAGGTTGCAGGTACTATTGCCGGGCAGATTCGTAATATTGCACAGATAAAAGGTATTCAGTTCAAAGGAGAAGTCATTCGTCTTGAGGGTGAAAAAGATAAAGCGGCCAGAGCACGTTATTGCCGCCGTTTTCCTGTGGCAATTGCTGTTAAAACACCTATTTGGCAACTGAATCTCAATGAAATAAAGATGACTGATAATACGCTTGGATTTGGTAAAAAGATCTGCTGGCAGCGATAAAATTATCTTAATCTATGAATAATCTGGTTGTCGCTACCACGCCATAGTAAACCGGGTTCATAAAGCTCTTGTATAAACTTGCCATCCACTAGCACATTAATATAGCTGACAATTTCCCGTTGAATTTCGCTAAGTTCCTTTAGCCGATAACCCGTCCAAAGCCAAATGTCCTTGTCTGGGCACTCTGCTTTAACCCGTTTTACCAATTTTAGGATTGCGGGTGCGTTGTGTGGATGTAGGGGATCTCCGCCAGATAAAGAGAGTCCTTGTCGTTTAATGCGTCTGTCCTGTAAATCAAAAATGACATGGTCTTCCATTTCTTGCGTAAATGGTTGGCCGGAGTTCACCCGCCAGGTACTTTTGTTATAACAACCGGGGCATTGATGTTCGCACCCCGCGACAAATAGTGTGCAGCGAGTTCCGGGGCCGTTGACCACATCAACAGGGTAGTATTGGTGGTAATTCACGTTGTCAACCTGCCTTAAATTAGCCTAATTGCCCATTTGTCAGATGTTTTACTCTGCGTTTCACCTCTTCCTGTTTGCCCGCATTGAATGGACGGGCATCGGGGCTTCCCAGATAACCACAGACGCGGCGGATGACTGATACTCTGGAAGGTTCATGATTGCCACAGCGTGGGCAGGTAAACCCTTTACTGGTACAGGAGAATTCACCGGTGAATCCACACTCATAGCATTCGTCGATGGGGGTATTGGTGCCGTAATAAGGGACACGTGAGTAGCTGTAATCCCAGACATCTTCCAGTGCTTTTAGATTATGTTGCAGATTAGGATATTCGCCGTAACAGATAAAACCGCCATTTGTTAGTGGTGGATAAGGGGCTTCAAAATCCAATTTGTCATAAGGATTGACCTTCTTTTCAACGTCAAGATGGAAACTGTTGGTGTAATAACCTTTGTCTGTCACTCCTTCAATTACTCCAAACTCAGCGGTGTCAAGGCGGCAGAAACGGTCACATAGATTTTCACTTGGTGTGCTGTACAAACTGAAACCATAACCTGTCTCTTTTTTCCATTGATCAGTGGCTTTTCGCAGATGATCAACAATTGAGAGTGCTTTTACACGTAATTGTTGATCATTAAATAGATGAACTTGATTGCCATACAATGCGTTAATGGTCTCATGAATACCAATGTAGCCTAGGGAGACAGAAGCCCGGCCATGCTTAAAGATTTCAGCGATATTATCATCGGCTTTTAAGCGAATCCCGCAGGCACCTTCCATATAAAGGATTGGTGCAACTTGTGCTTTGACACTTTCCAAGCGGGTAATACGGGTCATTAGTGCTTGCTTTGCCAGTGCCAGACGTTTGTCTAGTAATTGCCAGAAATGTTTTTCATCTCCTTTGGCTTCGATAGCTATCCGAGGCAGGTTCAAACTGATAACCCCTAAGTTATTGCGTCCTTCATGAATTTGTTCCCCCTTTTCCTCATAAACACCGAGGAAACTGCGACAACCCATTGGGGTTTTAAAGGAGCCTGTAACCTTAACCACTTGATCATAATTAAGAATATCTGGATACATGCGCTTACTGGCACATTTGAGAGCCAGTTGCTTGATATCGTAGTTAGGATCACCGAGTTTGTGATTTAGGCCATCACGGATAGCAAATACCAGTTTGGGGAACACCGCTGTTTTGTGGTTTTTACCCAAACCAGCAATGCGGTTACGCAGAATAGATTGTTGGATTAGACGGGATTCTTTTGATGTACCCAGACCAAAGCCAAAAGTGACAAAAGGAGTCTGCCCATTGGCGGTATGCAGTGTATTAACTTCATATTCCAGTGATTGAAAAGCGTCATAACACTCTTTTTTTGTTCGTACTTCGGCATAAGATTTTTTATCAGTGATATCCCACTCTTCGGCGATCGCCAAGTGTTTTTCGTAGCTGGCTTTAACGAAAGGAGCCAATACTTCATCTATACGATTGATGGTGGTACCGCCATAGATATGGCTGGCAACCTGAGCGATAATTTGAGCCGTTACCGCTGTTGCGGTTGAAATGGATTTTGGTGGTTCTATTTCAGCATTACCCATTTTGAACCCGTGGGTTAGCATGCCTTTCAGATCGATTAACATACAATTAAACATTGGGAAAAAGGGGGAATAATCGAGATCATGATAGTGGATTTCGCCTTTTTCGTGAGCCAATACCACATTACACGGCAGAATATATTGTTTGGCATAATTTTTAGCAACAATCCCGGCTAGCAGATCCCGTTGAGTTGGAATCACTTTGCTGTCTTTATTGGCGTTCTCATTGAGCAGGGAAACGTTACTCTGTTCAACTAAGCCACGGATTTCTTGATTAAGTCGGCTGTGTAATTCTCGGACAGTATCCCTGTCGTGACGATATTGAATATAGCGGTGGACAAGGTGATCATGCTTGTTTGCTATCAATTGATGTTCTACTGCGGTCTGAATATCTTGTACATCAACTTGTCTGTAGTCAGCCATTAATTGCGTTACTGCGGATGCAACTTGGATACAATACCCATCATCCGTCATGCCAACGGCAGAAATGGCCCGTTTTACGGCATCTCTGATACGTGTTTCATCAAATGGTACTTGGCGACCATCCCGTTTTATCACAACAGTTTTCACAATATGACTCCTTGAGAATGTTATCCAAAGGGCAAACTATTCTCGTTTTGATATCCAGCTTAAAGATAGATGCTGCTATATGTGGTTTTATTTTTATATTTAAACACAACATATAGTAATTTTGCGTGAGATAATCACGATCTCATTTGATCTGAAACAAAGAATGGAGACTTAATATTTTAGGGTTCAGTGAAAAGTACAACCCCTTGGTCAGTAACTAACTAAGGGGTTGTAGAAAACAGGACAGGGATTATTTACGAATCGCGATAGCTTCGATTTCGATTTTAACGTCTTTTGGCAGACGGGCTACTTCAACACAAGAACGCGCCGGGAAAGATGCATTGTGTTCTTTGAAGAATGCTTCATAAGTTGAGTTAACGGTACCGAAGTCATTCAGGTCTTTAACGAAGACAGTTGTTTTAACAATATCACCGACAGTGAGACCTGCTTTTTCAACAATAGCTTTGACATTTTCCAGTGATTGACGAGCTTGAGCGGCGATATCTTCTGCGACATCACCTGTATCTGGATTGACTGGGATCTGGCCGGAAGTGATGACCATATTGCCTAGATCAACCCCCTGAACATATGGACCAATTGCCGCCGGGGCTTTATTGGTATTAATCTCGTATGACATAGATTCTCCTGTTAATGTGATAACTGAATAAATATTTCATCAAGGGTACTATTATAGTGTTCGCTTCTGCCTCAGCAACTGACATAGATCGTTCAATCGTTGAGAATCACCACATTGCGGTCAAACTCTTTCTCGCAGTATTTGCAGGTTAGCACCACATCTTCCGCTGTCACTTTGACTCGAAAACTGCTTTCTACGGGTTCATTGTGGCTGATGCAGTTGCTGTTAGGGCAGACTAATACGCTATCGATACACTCAGGCAAGTTAATGGGAAGTTTCTTCACAACTTCATAGTTTTCAATGCAGTTCACCGTAGCATTCGGCGCATACATAGCAAGTTGGTTAGCTTGCTGTTCTGTCAGGAATGTATTTTCGATTTTGATGAGATCTTTTTTACCTAGTCGATTGGAAGGTAAATTCAGGCCGATGGTAATGCGTTGATCGGTTTCAGTTAGCTTAAATAGAGAGAGTAGTTTGAAACCGACTTGGGCCGGGATATGGTCAATCACCGTACCGCATCTAATGGCTTCGACTTGTAGTTTATGATCTTGGGTCATAGTGTTTTGTATGAATACATTTTAGTGACAACTTTCTGTATTCATCCTCCAGAATATTGTTAAGAATCGACACGTCTTCCATTTTAGGCGGTGGTACCTCGTTTATCCAGATAAAGCGCCGGTGATTCAGTACTACAAATTGTTCCCAATCTCCTCCTGACAGGACAATCTACCAAGGAATATCAGGAAGCCATGTCCCCGCAGAGAGCGTGAGTTAGCACAGAAATAGTGAAATTTCATTTTGAAATATAGAAAGGCAGCTGTATGTCCCATGAAAGCCGGCTAGTTGGTCGAGAAATACTTATTTTAAATTAGGAATTAGGTGCGGAATGACGGTTAATAACTAAAAATATTACTTTTCTGTAAATATATTAAAAGTTAATAATAAATTGGCATAATTAATAAAATGAAAAATAAATACTTGAAATTAAAAAAGCAAATTCATATAAAAACAGTATTAATTTTTTTTGAAATGATTTAAAATGAAGGCATGTTTTTTAATATATAAAAAAATCTACTTATGAACACGCCATTTTCTATAAATGGGTGCTATTTAAAAAAGTAAATCGATTTACCTATGATATTATTTTTAAATGGAGAGCATAGTGAGTTCAGTATTTAATCTTATAATGTGAATCCAAGTCTCTTTTTAACTTAAAAAGAGGGCTTATTAGTCGAATTCGCCTATTTTTTTAACTAAAAGTTATTTTAATTATACGGAAATATACCCGTACTTATTGAAACTGTTTGATTTTCCCCAAAATGAGGCTCATGGTATCACGCATGAAAATATTCATTACCGATGAGCAAAAAGCTGAACTTGAACACCTCCATCACACCTGCGGTGATAAGAGGGTGTGTGATCGCATCAAAGCGGTTCTGATGGCTGGAGTTCAGTGATGATCGCTCAGGCTCTGGGTCTTCATGAAACGACCGTTAATCGTCATATCAGCGATTACCTTAATCACCGCAAACTCAAGCCCGACAATGGCGATTCTCAGGGCTATCTCAGCGAAACACAGACTCAGGAATTTATCGCTTATTTGACCGCGAATCTTCTGCCCACCACACAGGCTGTTATCCGTCTTGTCGAAGCGTGGTGGGATATCAATTACACCGTTCCCGGCATGAATAAATGGCTGCACCACACAATGGATTTAGTTATAAAAAACCGACCGGCGTACCACACAAGTTCAATGCGGAACAGCAACGGGCCTTTATGGAATAAGTGGGTATATATGAATAATAAATACGAAACGGTTATTGTCTTAGGGGCTGGACCAATAGGTCTATTTTCTGCTTTTAAAATATTAGAAAATAATTTTGCGGAAAATGTATTGATTTTAGATAAGCGATTTATTTCTGCTTACACCTTTAAAGGCTGGGCAGAAAGATCAATGGTTGTACAATTTCATCGAAAGCTTTTTTCTCTCTCTTATCTTCCAGAAATAGTGAAAAAGTGTCCTTATGGGGTACTTAAAGAAGATTATGAGGATAATCGGAAGAAATATAGTGACTTAGATCATATGAGTATAAAAAACATACAATCCACTATTCTAGAAAATATGGAGAAATTTTATAAAAATCGTTTTTTTATGGCAGGATTAAAAGATATATCTTCTGACAATGATATTGTTTTAATTTCTATTTTTACAGAGCACTTTGATGATAATAGTATTTTAAAAAATTTAAACCCAGAATTAATTGTAGATGCAACTGGCTATCATTCCATCTTAATGAATAAAACAATAGGCATTCAATTCGAAAGTGAGCATGAATACGGTTCAGCTCTAAAAATGACCTGGCCAGAACATGAAATGTCTCATGTTGAAAATAAAAAAACTGAATTTCATGACTGTCATGAAAATACAATCTTTTTTAGCGAAGGAAACTCATCTGTAGCTGAATTCTCATATCCGTCTGATAAATTTAGTGAATTTTTTGAAGAATGTGGGTATTCTATAAATCACATGAGTACCAAATTACCATTTCTAAAATTTGATACAACACCTTTTTCAATAAAATTACCACCATTCTTAGAAAAAATAACATCTCTTAAGAAAGATCATTTTCTATATAAAAGAGCAGTTGACTTATTCAATATGATTAGAAGAAATAAACTTTCTGGTATTAATGGATTAGAATTCATTAATTACTTGCAAGGTTTCAATTGGTCAGAGGCAGACAGTCTTGCTTTAGTCGTTCGTAGGATAATAGATAAAAGAGTCACTATAGAAAACACATATGCTAATCTTGAAGAAAACTTTTTAGATTTAATGAAAATTAGAGTTATTTTTGTACCATCTAGAGCCGAGAGATGGTTATCAACAAATAAAGTAACAACAAAAATTAATCTTATCTTTTCGAATGATAATAATTCATTACATAATCAAATTTCTTCAGTAACAGCTTGCGCTGTCGGAGATAGTTTAGCTAGCACAGACTTTAGACATGGTCTTGGTATCAATCGAGGATTTCACACTGCAACTAGGTTATTTCAAGATAAAACAGATCCAGAATTAGTAAGGCTTGAATTGATACAAAATAGCTATTCTATGCTAGATGTTATAAATGATAATTCAATATTTAGTAGAGCTATTTCGTGCAGAGATTGGCTTATCCTATAGTAAAAATCTGCCTTCATAGAAGGCGGAATTGATTTCGCGACAGAAGGGCGTAATCAAATCTCTAAAATCAAGACGCTGCAACTTCTGCTGCGTGGCGATATTTCCAAATGTGTTCTAGGGGCTGTTGATGTTTTAAAGTCATTATTCAATCAACCCACATCGGCAACCAGACAATGATGAATGCGAGTGCCACCATACTGGTATAATTCCGTTCAAGTTTATCGTATCTCGTTGCTATTGCTCGAAAATGCTTAATTCGAGCAATAGCATTCTCGACTAAATGGCGATAACGGTATAAGCATTTATCAATACCTTGGTCTGTTTTTCGACTATTTTTACGATAAGGGATCACTGGAGTCGCATCCCGTTGTTTAATAAACATCCTGAAACGCTGACTGTCATATCCTTTATCA
>NZ_JAXBVE010000023.1:0-78041 GCF_035181445.1 Photorhabdus africana | reverse complement strand
ACCCCATGCCGAACTCAGCAGTGAAACGCCGTAGCGCCGATGGTAGTGTGGGGTCTCCCCATGCGAGAGTAGGACACTGCCAGGCTTTAAATACAGTAGAAACCCTCAGCGCAAGCTGGGGGTTTTTGCATATCAGGGTCTGTATCATTTTGTGAGTGCAGCCAATAAAGAGGCAACTTTAAATCGGTATATGATTAATAAGATATTCCGAGCAGAGAAATAATATTTTAAAATAGAACATTTGAAGATTGTAATTCGATTAATTTTTTGTTGAAAATAGAGTGTTAACAGAATTGTTTTTTTATATTTTTTTAATCTCTAAATTTAGATTTACGTACTTTTGAATATTACTATTATTTAAACGAAGTTGAGATTTATCAAGTTAAAGTTCGATGGTAAAAATCTCCCGAAATTATTCAATATCAGGAGATTTGATTTAGAAAAGATAATTCGCTTTATCGATTCAATTACAGAATACGACTAATCAGTTTGTCTACCCGGATACGGCGTAAGCGGCGGATAAGTTTACGTACTTTGACTGGGTAAAGCTGGATGCTGTCCAATTCCTGATAATCACTGACAACCGTAGTATAAGTACGGATACAGTGCAGTTCTTTTGTACTTTGCTCCTGCATTTCTTTATGAGGATCGTGGATAAGAATGGCATTTTCTAAATCCAGTCCCCAGGCACGAGGATTAAGATTATTTCCTGTAATCAATTGCCATTGATTGTCCACCCACACACCTTTTAGGTGGTAGCTATTATCACCATCTTTCCATAACCGGATAGTCAGTTGATTATTGTCAACGTAACGCTGTAGTCTACTGATGAAACGGCGCAGATTAATTTCATATAAATAGGGTAATGCACCGATAATTTTAAATGGTTCTTCCGGTGGAATATAAAAATCGTTGGCAGTTTTATCGCCAACAATAATTTCTACATGTTTACCTTTACGAAGTAGATGAACAATCCGTCGGACAATGATGGCTGGAAGATTAAAATACGGAGTGCAAATAATCAGCTTTTGTTCTGTGCTGGCGATCAGATGACTAATGGTTTTATTTAGTAGATTTTTCTTTCCCAGACCAGCAAGTGGAGTGACAGATAGTTCGTCATTCGTTGCCTGATTATTTATTTTATAGGTAGTGTGCCGCAGAGAAAAACGTAATTGACGGATAAAATTTTTAATTTCAGGAATACGAGGACGGTTTTTACAATCCAGTTTCTGTACGGCTCCTGTAGCGATAATGTAATTATCAACAAAGTGTTTCATTGCTTCTGCAAGTTTTGCATTGTGAAGCAAGTGGTAGCGATCATAACGATATTTATCATGTTGGTGGAGATAAACATCATTAATGCTTGCTCCGCTATAAACCACAGTATCGTCAAAGATAAAACCTTTTAAATGTAAAACACCCAGTGCTTCGCGGGTATTTACAGGCACACCTAGTACTGGAATTTTCACATCAGGATAAGCTTCTGCCATAGAACAATACCAATCGGCATTCGTTACCATTGCAGCAGCGCCAATTCGTCCACGTTGTGCTCGATGCCAGTCAACGAGCACTTTAATGTCCAAGTCTGGGCGTTGTTGTTTAGCTGTATAAAGTGCATGAAGGATATCTTTCCCTGCGTCATCATTTTCCAGATAGAGGGAGATGATATAAATATGTTTTTCAGCGTTAGCAATTTTTTCCAGCAGGGTGCTGCGGAACACTTCAGGTTGATAAAGTGTTTTAACATCAGCAACTGACTGAGGTAGCTTAGGCAGTTGTGCAAGGTGTTGTTGATGTTTAGCTTGTTTGAATTTAGACAACATCACAGTGCGCTTTTTCTCTTATGTTGGATGGCTAAAAGACTACTATGTAAAACAATGAATCAAATGATCTGGCGATAATACCATTAGTTTGACTAATTGTGAGCATGATTTAACGCTCTAATGCCTAATGATTCAAGTCTGTGCGGTTCATCACGTAGTTGATTTAGAGTTCAAGGGATAAGTTTACAATGCTATCCTCAAATTGAACATCTATGGTAAATCCCAGTTTTTTAGCCAGTTTTATCATAGTACGGTTTTCTGGCATGGTGATGGCGTTGAGGCGGCTTATGCCATGTTCTCGTGTATAGTTAATCAGTTTTATCATAAGTTGATATCCAAGGGTGATCCCTTTTAAGTCAGAACGCACTAGCACAGCGAATTCTGCTTCGACATTATCAGGGTCAGCTATGGCACGAGTAACCCCGATAATTTCTGGGGTAGTTTTAGGATGTCGTACGGCAACAAATGCCATTTCACGGTCGTAATCAATCTGAGTCATATTGGCCAGATCATCGTGTGTGAATTCGCTGATTTCACTAAAGTAGCGGTAATAGAGATCTTCTTTCGTAACTTGGCCGATAAAATCTTTCAGCAATGGTTCATCTTCTGGCAGAATCGGACGTAGCAGGCATTCTGCATCCCCTCTGAGTTTTATCGTTTCTTCTAGTTCGCTTGGATATGGACGGATAGCTAATCTAGTTCGTGGATCACCGTCTATCGAAGATAATTCCATTGAAACATCCAATAATGTGAATTCATCGCCAGAAGCCAGTAATGGATGAATATCTAGTCGTACAATTTGCGGGCAATCAAGTAACAGATTAGATACCTGAACTAACAGTCGGCTGAGTGCTAGTACGTCTAATGATTGAGGAGCTCCCCTAAGTTTAATTTTTCTACTTTTAATTGCCTGAATAACCAGATATCGCGCTAACGCCATATTAAGAGGTGGCAGCGCAACGGCTGCTTGTGTTTCCTGTGACCATTCAATACCGCCTTCACCTAACATAATCAGTGGGCCAAATACTTCATCTTGTTCGACGGCAATTCGTAGCTCTTGTGCACCAGCGCGGTTTGCCATGCTTTGAACTAACAATCCTTGAATTCTTGCGTGTGGGAAATTCTGATTGACACGTTCGATAATCGCTTGAGCAGAAGCCTTGACCTCATTTGCATTTCGCAAATAGAGCATAACTCCCTGAACTTCTGATTTATGTGGGATATCTGGTGAGCGTAATTTCAACGCAACAGGATAACCGATCTGTTGGGCAATATTGACTGCTTCATCACTGTTATGAGCAATCCATGTTGGCAGTGTATTGAGACCATAAGCTTCCAGAATAGGTTGAACTTCATGAGTATCCAGACGAGAATTTCCCTGTTCCAGAGCCTGTTGTATGCACTGATGGGCACGTGTTGTGTTAGCTGTGATGTTTGCGGGTAGTGCGGGGGTTTCTGTTAATTGTTTCTGATTGCGGCGATATTCAACCATGTGCATGAAAGCAGTAATCGCGCCTTCAGGGGTGCGATAAGTTGGAATACCTGCTTCACTGAACAGACGGCGGGCTTCTTGTGAGGAGTATTCACCGCACCAATTGGTAAAGATAGTTAGCCATTTTCCCCGAGGGTGTTTACGGATTGTTTCAATGACTTTGGTTGCGGTTTGAATACCGGGAGCAATTGCGCTAGGAGAGTGAATAAGTAACAGAGCATCATGGTCGTGGCTATCTAGTAACGGTTTTAACGCAGCGATATAACGTTCCACCGTGGAGTCATCTTTTAAATCTAGCGGGTTATGTAGGGAGATAGTTTCTGGTAGTTGTGTTTCTAATGCCTTCGCTGTCTCTTCACCTAATATTGCGAGCTTACCGTTACGGCGGAATAATGCATCCAGCGCCATTGCGGCTGGAGCAGCACCATTGCTGACGACAAATAGCCGTTCTCCCCGTAAAGGTGACATATGGCTTAACGTTTCTACAGCAGAAAACATTTCATGTGTATCTTGCACGCGTAATAACCCTGCTCGCTGAATTGCTGCATCATAAGCCGCATCCAGATTTTGTTGTTCACCAAGTAATTTCTGTGCCCGTTTAGTACGGCCGCTTTTAACCACCAAAATAGGTTTATTGCGGGAAGCACTTCTCGATGCTGAAAGAAAGCGACGGGCATCATGAATATGCTCTAAATAGAGCAGGATAGCGCTGGTTTTACTGTCACGAGCCAGAAAATCAAGCAGATGATCAATATCGATATCTACACTGTCACCTAACGCTATAAAGTAGGAAAACCCGACTTCCCGGTGTTTTGCCCAATCAAGAATCGTATTTGAGACTGCCGCCGATTGAGAAATAAAGGCTAATTTCCCTTTGAGTATTGGAACCGGAGAAAAGCTGGCATTCAGCCCTTGCCAAGGGGCTAATACGCCTAAACTGTTTGGCCCAAGTAGTCGGATACTATAGCGCTGGCAGTACTGCTTTAGTTCAGCGAATTGGGACGTTGGTGAAGAAAGGATAATCACCGTTTTGCAACCCAACTGCCCCAGTTGTTCTAAACATTGCAAATTACGGCGGTGATGAGTACAAATAACAGCCAAATCTGGTGTAATCGGTAATTTATCTATTGAAGGGTAAGCTAAAACCCCTTGAATAGAACGGCTATTGGGTGTAATCGGTAGTATTGGTCCGGCAAAGCCTCCTGCAAGCAAGTTACGCATCATAACTGAACCCGCTCGTTCTGGTTTTTCTGAGGCACCAATTACAGCAATGGATTTAGGGCGTAATAAAGCTTCAAGTCCGCGCTGGCTCATCAGGAGGCTCCTTATTTGTGGTTAGTCGATAACTGTAGCGGATTTTGCAAATTGTTGCTGTGATTTACGCTATCGGATGCAGTTGTTGAGAAGCAATTAAATTGCCAGTTTGTTGCAAAATAGTAGCAAGCTGTAGCTTGAATATCTTCGGTGGGGGTTTGTTAACAGGTAGCCTGACTGTGCCCTCCATAGCAAGTACGGCATGTCTCGCCGAAAGCAGGAAAATTAAGGGCGCATTTTAATGGATTATAGTTGTCAGAGGTAGCTTAAGATGCGCACATCAGGTAATCTTCGCGCCATAAAGCAGTTGGAGAAACGAATGAACGATTCATACAGTGGTAAAAATGGCAAAGTCAAAGTGATGTATGTCCGCAGTGAGGGCGATAATGACAGCCGCAATAATAACAAACGTCTATCTGGCAAGGGACGCGATCAAGGTCAGCGTCGTCGAGACAATGAGCGAACATCCCGTTCTCCGCGTGCTAATGAGCGTGAAAGATCGCCTTGGAAAACAGTGTCACGCCCTGAGAGTGATTCTGATTCTTTAACGTCAGTGCATGAGGGTATCAGTGGGAAAAGCCAGATTGATCCTGAACAGCTCCGTCGTCAGCGAATGGAAGAAACTCGGATTTATGGCGAAAATGCTTGTCAGGCGATGTTTAAAAACCGTTCTGAAGCGATAGTTCGTGCATGGTTCGTTGAGTCAGTGACACCACGTTTCCGCAATGCGCTAAAATGGATGGCTGCTAACCGTAAAGCCTATCATGTTGTGGATGAGGCTGAACTGACAAAAGTGTCAGGTACTGAACATCATGGTGGTGTTTGTTTTCTGATTAAGAAACGCAACGGTTTGGATGCAGAGACCTACTTGAAAGATGCTCCAGTAAAAGATTGTGTTTTGGCTCTTGAAGATGTGGGTAATCCTCATAACCTTGGCGGAATTATGCGAAGTTGTGCGCATTTCGGTGTGCAAGGGGTGATTTTGCAGGATGTGGCTTTGCTGGAGTCGGGTGCGGCTATCCGTACAGCAGAAGGTGGTGCTGAGCATATTAAAGGTATTGATGCTGATAGCTTGATCACTACACTGAATGACTTTCGTAAAGCAGGTTACACCATTGTAACGACATCCAGCCATAAAGGTAGTACCGATTTAGCTAAAGCTAAATTACCGGAAAAAATGGTTCTGGTACTTGGTCAAGAACGTGATGGTTTGAGTGACAGTGCTTGGAAACATGGTGATATGAGTTTGTTCGTCGGTGGTACGGGGTTGGTTGAAAGCCTGAACGTTTCTGTTGCAACTGGCATTATGCTAGCTGAATGGTGGCGACAGAATAAAGCTTGATTAGGAAAATCGGGAGCTGGAGTGCTCCCGGTTTTGCCATTTAAGATTTAGTGGGTTCCGCTCATGCCTTCTTTACTTCCTTGGGTAAATGGCGGTCTGGCTAGCCAGACGAGCATAATCAAAATCAGGAATACTCCGGCTGAAAGCCAAAAAATTTCATTCGCTGAGATTATAAGTCCTTGATGGGTAATTTCTTTTGCTAGATAAGCAGAAATTTGCTGGCTATTCATGCCTAATTCCGATAATTGTTGATAGATCTGTTGAGTATCGGGACTATAAGGATTGATATGTTCAGTAAAATGGGAATGATGCATTGATTCGCGTTGGGTCCACATGGTTGTCGTTAGTGATGTTCCTATTGAACCCGCCAGTGTTCGAATAAAATTCGATAAACTGGATGCAGATGCTACCCGCTCTGCTGGCAAGCCGGAAAGGGTAATCGTTGTGAGTGGCATAAAGAAACAGGCAATAGCAAACCCCTGGATAAACTGAGGCCATGCGACTGCGGCAAAATCCATGCCTGGTTCGAATGTATATGCACGCCAGTAATAACAGATGGCATAAACAACAAAACTGAATGTCACTATGTAGCGCATGTCTGCTTTATTGCCGAATTTACCAATCAGTGGAGAAATTATTAGTGGCAACAATCCTACCGGTGCTGATGCAAGACCTGACCAGGTTGCTGTATAACCGAACACTTCCTGTAATAACTGAGGTAATAACACAATTGTGCCGAAATAGAGCATATAAGCTAAGCTCAAACAGAAGCAACCAATGGTAAAATTGCGCTCTTTAAACAGTGACAGGTCAATAATCGGGTTATTATCGGTCAGTTCCCATACCACTAGAAATGCTAATGAGATGATTGCGATAACGGTCAAAACGATAATTTCTGTAGAATTAAACCAGTCCAGTTCTTTCCCCTGATCTAGCATAATTTGTAAACAACCAACGCCGACCACTAACAACATGAGTCCTATTGTGTCGATAGGCTTGATCTCTGTTTGGGTTTCGCGTCCTTTCAGCGTTTGCATAGTAATCAGAATAATCGCTATACCGACAGGAACGTTGATAAAGAAAATCCATCCCCAATGGTAGTTATCACTGATGTAGCCACCCAGAATAGGGCCGAAAATTGGCGCGATGATAATCGTGATTGACCATAATGCCAGCGCCATATTTCCTTTGGCTGGTGGATAATTGTTCAGGAGTAGACTTTGTGAAAGGGGAATAAGAGGACCAGCAACTAATCCTTGAATAACCCGGAAGAAGATTAGCATACCAAGGCTGTTGGAAATACCGCATAACCAAGAAGCTATGGAAAATAGAGCAGTTGACCAGATGAATAACTTAACTTCGCCGATGCGTTTTGCCAGCCATCCGGTAATCGGGATAGAAATCGCATTGGCAACCCCGAAAGAGGTAATTACCCAGATCCCTTGAGAATTTGATGATCCTAAGTTACCTGAAATCGTGGGTATCGCTACGTTAGCAATGGTAGAATCTAACACTTGCATGAACGTTGCTAAGGATAATGCAATGGTCATCCATGCAAGTTTGGCACCTGTAAGCGGCTGTCTCATCACCTTGGGGCCTCCGGTATTATTTTCCAGCATTACTATTAGTAATGTCGTTAACTATTTTATTGGCAGGAGACATATCTATTGTCAGAGCAGTGGTGTGATAAGCTGATTTAGTGCGTGTTCTATCAGACAGAACGGGTCCATCAGGACTCGTAGTATCTACTCTGACTTTAGTCGAGAGGCCGATGCGTAATGGGTGTTTTTCTAGTTGCCCAGGATTAAGCTCAATGCGGACGGGTAAACGTTGTACAACCTTAATCCAATTACCACTGGCGTTCTGAGCGGGTAATAAAGAGAAGGCGCTGCCGGTACCCATATCAAGGCCAGTGATTTTGCCGCTAAATACTTTGCTTCCACCATAGAAATCGCTGGTGATTTCCACCGGTTGACCAATACGCATACCAGAAATTTGTGTCTCCTTGAAGTTAGCTTCGATCCACAGATCATTTGCCGAAACTATCGCCATCAGTGGAGTATTTTTATTGATTTGTGCACCAACTTGTACACTACGGCGTGAGACATAACCATCGATTGGGCTGACTATTTTCGTGCGTTGTAACGCCAGCCAAGCATTACGAACTTCCGTTGCAGCTTGTTCAATGGCAGGTTGCTTCTCTAGCGGTGTATCCAGGACAATTGCTTGATTTGCGTTGTATTGTTCAATAGCAATATCTAGAGCAGCTCGGGCACTGGCGACAGCTTCCTGTGCATGTTGTAACTCTTCTTTACCAATGACTTTTTGAGCGCTAAGTATTTCACGACGGCTAAGATCATTTTGAACTTTAGTTAATTCGGATCTGCGTAGTGTGATGTTAGCCTGATATTGTTTGCTGTTAACTATCTGTTGATGAGTCTGGCGGACGCTGTTGGCCAATGTTGTTTTTGCTTTTTCTAATGCTAATTCTGCATCACGGGGATCGAGTTGTACCAATATATTACCGCTTTTCACAAAGTCAGTATTATCAAAGTTAACTGTAATTACGCTGCCAGCAACTTGTGACATGATTTGAACTTGATTGCCTGTAACATAGGCGTTATCTGTTTCTTGATGGTGGCGTAAAATGAGAAACCAATAGAAAAAGTAGGCAACACCGAGCAGGGTAAAGATAAGGGTTAGTAACACTAAGGCACGACTGCGTTGCCTTTTTTTGCTACTGGTTGGATCTTGTGCCGTTTGTACTTCTATTGCCTCATTTGCGCTCATAGTAAATCCCCATGCTTGTTGTTTATCTTCTAGTAATATTATTTTTTAGATCACTTTCCAGTAGTGGTACATCATCACTACTGGAAAGGTGAAAGACACAGGATCCAATGTTATCGAAGAATAATAGTTAGCTTTTTGCAGAAAATATCATCTTGGCTAACAGGCAAATTTTTTCGAACAATTTAACCAAGAAAGTATTGTTTGGGTAAAAATTGATCGATTAAACAACAAGCTATTTTTTGATACAATCGCCCATTGTATCAAGTCTGACCAGTAATTTTCTCATTAAATTTTCTAACTGTTTTTGCTCCTCTTGGTCAAGACATGACCAAAGTCTTCTCAGGCATTCATGTTGAGGTGGAAGTAAACTATTTAAAAATTTTGTACCTTGTTCTGTCAGATGAAGATGAAGGCAACGGCGATCGTTATGACTTTCCTTTCTTTCAATCCACTCCTGCTTTTCTAATTCATCAGCAATACGCGTGGCGTTAGTACGGGAAGAACCCAACGCGGCACTTAATTCTGATGGCTGAATGCTGTGGCTTTCCTTAGTATCAAGGATCATCAGGGCCATGAATAAAGTTTCATTAATACCTTGAGCTTTCAGCATATTGTTACGGTTTTCAAGCAATTTACTTTGGACGTGCATTGATAACCTAGTCAACAGAATCTCTTGATAAGGGATATCTTTATTTAATTTGGCTTGCTGTGCTGCACGAATATTCAGTAATTCTTCGGTAGGCGTAAACGAACTTTCCATTATTTAGATACCTTATTAGTTTCAACTGGTAAGATAACTTTTGTTATCAAACATCCAAATGGTATATTAAAAGATAAATTTAGCAATTGTAGTTATTTGTTATCATCATATTTCTTTTGATATTGATACCTAATTCATAAATATTTTGAATGTTAGTCCAAAAAGCAGTGCGCCAAATAGTGTTGCGAGTATAATTTGCTTTGTTTTGTAAAAGACTAAACAGATGGTCAGACAACCTACGAGGGTAGGGAGTAGTTTTTGACTCTCTCTCATCACATCAGGTACACCTGATACGATGAGTAAAGAACAAATGGATGCAATACCAATACTGTCAAGAATAATGCTTGTTTTTCCACCTTTCCTGCCGGCAGATTGGCGTGCTTTCCCAAATCGTAGCGGCAGATAGCGAAATGAAAAGTTAGCTAACCCAACAAATAGTCCAATGAGCAAAATCTTGCTATCAATCATGGTATTTCCTTTTGTTCAGAAGCGTCATTGCAATTGTTTTGTGGTTGTAACAGTGCCGCGATACAACCACCGACAATACCTGCCAGAATAGCAACTGGAATTGAGAAAAATGTAATCCCTAAAAGTGCTCCGGTTAGTGCGGTTGCAACACAATAACTATTTTGCTTTCTACAAGAAGCAAGAAGAAAACTGAGAAACAGTGCTGGTAACATGAAAATCATGGCAGCTTCTACAGCAGGATAGGATTCCAAATAACCGTTACCAAGGAATGCGCCGGCTGTGGTACCTGCGACCCAGGCCAGCCAGGAACAGATTGCAATAGCAACCATCCAGTTTTCACTCCAGCTCCGGTGGTTCTTAATGAGTTTTGCAGTCGCGGCGGCAAAAACCTCATCGGTCAGGCCGAAGGCCCAGATAACGGTTTTTTTCTCCGTTAACTTATCTTTGATACGGTGCCTTAAAGATGGACCATAAAGAATATGGCGGACATCCATTGCCATGATTGTTAGGGCAGAAATCCATAATGAGGTACCCGCACTCAGTAACGCTGTGATGACGAACTGGCTTGCACCGGCGTAGATGATGCATGAAAAGAAAATGGCTTCTATTGGGTTGAAGCCAAGTTTGACGGCATTGAGACCAAAAGCAAAGGCGACGGGAATATAACCGATAACAATGGGTAAACTGTCTATTATTCCTTCAGTAAAAGAAGATCTTTTACGAGTTAAGGGGGATGATGTATCAGAAATAGGCATAAAATCTATCTGGTTATATGAATGTTATGTAACATTAACAAAATGAAACCAAATAGAGAATATCATCCTTAACAAATGTTTCATAAATGTTTTTATTTAAGCATTCTTTTACTATGGCCTGTTTCTTACAACGTCTTTGGTTCGTACTTTTTGCCTAAAAACCACACGATTAGGCTTATTATACAGATAGCCATGCCAGCGGCGGCAACGCCATACCAACCTGAGTGTTTGTAAGCATAGCCTGAAACCAGAGAGCCAAGGGCTCCACCGATAAAATAGCTAGTCATGTAAGCGGCGGTGAGTCGATTTCTGGCTTCTGGCATGATGCGGTATATCGTGCTTTGATTTGTAACATGAACACCTTGAATCGCAATATCAAGGAGAAAAATACCAATTATAAAGCCAATTAGTGATTCTTTGACTAAGCCGATCGGTATCCATGAAAGAAGTAATAGCACCAGAGAAATGCTGGTGGTCAGAGGACCTTTTCCTTTATCAACGAGTTGCCCGGTTTGGGTTGCCATCAATGCTCCGGCAGCACCGACTAATCCAAATAAGCCGATGACTCCTTCAGAATAGTTGAAAGGAGGTGCTGAAAGCAGGAATGCCATTGATGTCCATAGCAGGCTGAAGTTGGCAAATGTCAGTGCACCCAATATGGCGCGTACTCTTAGAAGCGGGCTTGTAGTGATAAGGTTTACAATAGAGCCAAGTAATTGGAAATAATTGAGATTGGTTACTTGTTTATAACGGGGCAGATAGCGCCACAGCGTCAGAGAAAGAATCACCAATAAGACACTGGCAACCCAAAAAACAGTTCGCCAGCCACCAAGAGCTGCCATTGTTCCTGAGATAGTTCTTGCTAGTAATATTCCAAGCAGTAAACCGCTCATAATCGTACCGACAGCTTTTCCTCGTTGATGGGGAAGAGCAAGTGTTGCGGCCAGCGGGACCAGTATTTGAGCGACCACCGAAAATAAGCCCGTCATTGCCGTTCCCAGTAACATTTGCCAGATGTTCTGTGACGTGGCGGTAATCAGTAATCCAATAGTGGCTAATATTGTCATTGAGACGATTAAACTGCGTCGTTCGAACATATCACCTAATGGCACAAGGAATGTTAGGCCAACGGCGTAGCTCAATTGAGCTGTGGTTACAATAAACCCGGCTTCGTTGACGGTCAGATTAAATTGTAACGCAATAGTATCGAGTAGCGGCTGTGCATAATAGTTGCTGGCGACAACCAGACCTGTGGCAATGGCGATCAGTGCAATCAACGCTGGGCTTAATGGCGTACGGGAAATATTTTCTTCCATATAATGTATTTTCTTATATTTAAACGGTAGGTTAGGGTGAGTGGACAGCTCGTTAAAGGTCTGTAGTCACGAGCTAAACTTTTTGCATTGTAATGAATTTTTATTCAGGTTCAATGGTAAAGCCGAGAGAATGGTTGTTAAAGAAACTCCATGAGTATTCATTGTCTTAGGTAGTTTAACCTTGTGATTTAACTACCAAATTGAACTGAGAATGAAATGTGAAAACGATATTAATTCTTATTATTTCTCTATAATACAGCGATAATGACTATAAAATTGTTGAAATATAAATTTTAATAAGAATTTTGAGTCAGAAAAAATAACAGTAAAAAACAGTGAATTGTTTTATACCAATTCACTGTAATGCGTTAAATATTAATTTTTTCCGGCGGCTTCAACGGCAGTTTTAACCCAACTATCAAATAATTTCTGATGAGCCTTAATCCAACCGTTGGCGTGACGTTCAATATCCGCTTGTGATGCTTCACCATTATGCATCCGCAAGTTTTGGGCATTGATATCCGCAAGGGGCATTTTCATGATAGAAAATAACTTAGCGGCGGCTGGGTTATCTTCTGCCCATTTTTTATTGGCGGCAATATGCATAATACTTGGTGGAAAACCATAATTAGCGCCATTTGGTAATGTCGTCTCTATTTTCTCATCATTAGGCATAGCGGAGAAAGGAACTTGCAGCCAGACAACATCCTTACCTGGTTTCAGCACGTCACTAACCCAATAAGGTGTCCATGTGTAATATAAGATGGGTTTGCCTTCTTTATAGCGGGTAATAGTATCTGCCATCATGGCGGCATAGTTACCTTGATTGTGTTCAACGCTATTGTTTAAACCATAAGCTTTAAGATGATGGTTAATGGCGATTTCACAGCCCCAACCGGGATTACAGCCAGTTAAATCAGCTTTGCCGTTACCGTTGGTATCAAATAATTTGGCTATTTTCGGATCTTTTAATTGAGCAATATTAGTAATGTTGTATTTTCCCGCTGTTTTTTTATCGATCAAGTAGCCTTGTGCGGCATTTTCTACGTAGTTACCAACACGGTAAAATTTGGCATTACCACCTGCTGCCTGATATTGGGTGTTGTGCAGTGGTTCCCAACTTACGGCCATAAAGGTTGCGTCACCGGAAGCAATAGAGGAATAGGCGACGTTGTAGTCCACTTCTTTGATGGGTTTGATATCATAACCCAGTTTTTCCAATGCCTTACTGACGATCAGCGTTTGGAATGTTTCTTCACTAAGGGTGCTTTGTACCGGTTGTACACTGATACCTTTACCCGGTAATTCGACAGCGAATAATTGCGAACTTATCAGTGATGACAGGGATATCGCCCAGATAACTAGTTTGCGCATGGTTTTTCCTCCTGTTGTGGTCATCATGTGTTTATCAAACAATTGTGGTTTGATAGGTGATATTGAAGGTTATACTTTCTTGTTGAATAAACGGGTAATTAATCCAATTGGGCCAGTGGTATACCAGCGATTTACGCCTTTAGCCCGGTTGCCGCAGCCAAGAGACTGTGTTAGGCGGTCAAGGAGAATCGCAAGAATAACAATCCCGACGCCACCTACTGTAGCAAGCCCCATATCGAGACGACCAATACCTCGCAAAACCATTTGACCTAAACCACCAACGGCAATCATTGATGCAATAACGACCATTGATAGGGCCAGCATCAGGGTTTGGTTGACACCGGCCATAATGGTTGGCATAGCCAGTGGTAATTGAACTTTGAACAGCATCTGACGAGGGCTGGCGCCGAAAGATTCGGCTGCTTCTATCAGATCTGCTGGAACCTGTTTGATGCCTAAAATTGTCAGACGGACAATTGGGGGTAGAGCAAAGATAATGGTGACGATAACGCCAGGCACGTTACCGATGCCAAACAGCATGACAATCGGAACCAGATAGACGAATGCCGGCGTGGTTTGCATAGCATCAAGCAGAGGTTGGATAATTTTCGCGACTCTTTTGCTGTGTGCCAGCCATATACCGAGTGGTAAACCAACAATAATGCAGAACAATAGCGATGTCAGAGCCAGTGATAGCGTGACCATAGCTTCAGACCATGCACCAATTGCACCAATAATGACCAGAGAAATCAGAGCAGTAATACCCATACCAATGCCTGATAACTGCCAGGCAATCAGGGCAAAAAATAGGATGGCAATGGGAGCAGGTATTGAAGTTAGACATTGTTCAAAGCCACTGAGAACAAAATCAATGGGGACGCGTATTCCCTGAAATGCAGGACGAAAATTTAGCACAATCCAATCAATAGCATGGGTTACCCATGAGTCTAAAGGGATAAGTGGGTGCTGGAATGGGTCCATGATATTAAAATGTTCAGGCTGTACCGTAGTTGCGGGGGCATCCAGCCAGTCAGAACCCGTTGAATTGTCAGTACTGGTTTCATTGCTCCAGGGGTCTGTATTATCGGCAGCCGTGGAAGGGGTATCCTCCGAATTCTGTACAGGCTGAGTTTGATGTTCGTTTTGATTACTCATTTGGTGTCTCCTTATCTAATGCCTGTAATAGCATCCCTTTTGAAATAACGCCGATATATTTGTCATTATTTCCAACA
Source organism: Photorhabdus africana (assembly GCF_035181445.1). Lineage (NCBI taxonomy): Bacteria > Pseudomonadati > Pseudomonadota > Gammaproteobacteria > Enterobacterales > Morganellaceae > Photorhabdus > Photorhabdus africana. The sequence goes on along the minus strand of NZ_JAXBVE010000023.1, from coordinate 63,375 downwards.
ACCGGAACTGCACAAGGTGATTGTGCTACAACAGCAATCAGCTCATTGAGGGGCATATCTGCGGCAACTGCAGTCGGTTCCGCCAATATGGCGTGTTCGATAGGTTTTTTTTCCCGTAATGCTTTTTCCAATGAATTTACCGAAACGATACCGGCGAATTTTTGCCCACGTTCGATCAGGTAACCATAGTTTCTGTTTTCGTCATCGAGGACTTTCAATGCAGAAAGAGGACCAAAACCGGGGGCAATATGAAGCAGAGAGTCAGGACGGCGACGGGCAATGTCTTTAGCACTAAATACATGGCTGATATCTACGCCACGAAAGAAAGTTTTCACATAGTCATTCGCTGGATTATTCAAGATTTCATCAGGTGTCCCGACCTGCACAACAACACCGTCTTGCATAATGGCAATCCGGTCTCCGATACGCATTGCCTCATCCAAATCATGAGAGATAAAGACGATAGTCCGTGGCTGATTGCCTTGCAGGCTTAACAGTTCATCTTGCATTTCTGTACGAATTAATGGGTCAAGAGCAGAAAATGCTTCGTCCATTAGCAAAATATCTGGGTTATTAGCTAATGCTCTGGCAAGCCCTACACGCTGGCGCATCCCGCCTGAGAGCTCATCTGGATAAGATTGTGCATAATTTTCCAGGTTTACCTGTTTCAGTGCATCCAACGCTTTTTTACTGCGTTCTTGTTTGGTGATTCCGGCAAGTTCCATACCAAAGGCGCTGTTTTCCAGTACGTTTAAATGCGGCATCAGTGCAAATGATTGGAAAACCATACTGATTTTGTTACGGCGAACTTCTCTTAACGCTGCTGCTGAAATCTCAGAAATATCTTCACCATCAATTAATACTTGGCCGCGAGTCGGTTTTATCAGGCGATTGAGAAGGCGTACCATTGTGGATTTGCCGGAGCCAGATAATCCCATGATGACAAATATTTCGCCTTCTTCAATAGTCAGATTGGCATTTTGTATACCAACAGCCATACCTGTCTTTTCAAATATCTGATCTTTGCTCAAACCCGAATTCAGTAATTTGAAAGCATATTCTGAATGGTCGCCAAATATCTTATAGAGGTTTTTAACTTCAAGTTTAATTGCCATGAAATAGTTATTTTCCTTTCAATGGTTATGTAATGGTGTTATGCATTATTCATCTCTGCATGATTCTTTGAATATATATACCCTAACATACTGAGAGAGCCTGACAACCCTATATTAATGATAATTAATGTAAAAATTAGTGATATTGAATGACTTAAATTAGATATATTTGTAGTCATTTCATTGTTATTGGCAATTTATTTCATATAAATTAATGTGGTTATTGAAAGGATGATTTTACTCTATGTTGCTGTTATTAATATATTTTTACATTTAATTGCTAAATGAATTATTCGCTATGTTGTAAATGGAATCGATTATTAGTTTATAGTGTTGATTATATCTAATTGGAATGAAATTTAATTTAAAATTAATTAGATATATTAATGTTTTTTGTTGTTTCGGATGATAATAGGAGGTGGGGATGGCAAAAAATATCCATAGAAATGGCAATAATCATGAAAAAACGCCATAAAATATAAGGATTTTATGGCGTTTTATCGTTTAAGAAACAGGAACAATAATATTGGTTTTTAAAATATTAGGGTATTATGGTTATTTTGAAGTATTCTATGTAAAATAAAATCATTCTCTTTAGAAATTCCAATCCTCATCCTCAGTATTCACTGCTTTACCAATAACATATGATGAACCTGAACCAGAAAAGAAATCATGGTTTTCATTGGCATTCGGTGATAATGCAGAGAGGATTGCAGGACTGACATTTGTCATTTCTGGAGGAAATAAGGTTTCATAGCCAAGATTCATTAATGCTTTATTGGCATTATAATGCAAGAATTTTTTAACATCTTCACTCCAGCCAACAATATCATAAAGCTCTTCTGTATATTTAATTTCATTTTCGTATAATTCTAATAATAATGAAAAAGTGAATTCTTTAATTTCTTTTTGCTCTAATTTTGAATATTTATTTAATGATTGTTGGAATTTATATCCAATATAATAACCGTGAATGGCTTCATCTCGGATAATAAGTCGGATTAAATCGGCTGTATTTGTTAATATTCCTCGACTTGACCAATACATAGGTAAATAGAAACCTGAATAGAATAAAAATGATTCTAGAAAAACACTGGCGACTTTTTTCTTTAATGGATGATGATAACTATAATAATTTAGTATAATTTTGGCTTTATTCTGTAATGAAAAACTCTTTTCACTCCAGCGATAGGCGTCATCCACATCAGTTGTTAGGCATAATGTTGAAAAAATGGAACTATAAGAACGTGCATGAACAGCCTCCATGAAACTAATGTTGGACATAATTGCTTCTTCGTGAGGTGTTAGGGCATCTTCCATTAACGCTGGAGCACCAACAGTGTTCTGAATTGTGTCCAGTAGTGTCAGCCCAGTGAATACCCGGATAGTCAGCTTTTTTTCTTCTGTCGTCAGTGTATTCCATGAAGTAATATCATTGGATAATGGAATTTTTTCCGGTAACCAAAAATTAGTTGTCAGTCGGTTCCAAACTTCTAGATCTTTGTCATCTTCAATTCGGTTCCAGTTAATTGCGCGTATAGGATTACTAATCATAATAAATTTCCAGAATTCATTTCACAGTGAGCATGAAACACAGCCTTGTACTTCCGTGCCTTCCAGATCAGTTTGTTTCAGACGAATGTAATAAAGTGTTTTAATTCTTTTACGCCAGGCATAAATTTGGGCTTTGTTAATATCACGGGTAGTGGTACCGTTTTTGAAGAAAAGTGTCAGGGATAATCCTTGGTCGACGTGTTGAGTGGCTGTAGCATAAGTATCAATAATCTTTTCCGGTCCTATTTCGTAAGCATCTTGGTAATATTCAAGATTATTATTCGTCATAAATGGCGCTGGATAATATACCCGTCCTGTTTTACCATCTTTACGGATCTCAATACGGGATACAATCGGGTGAATGCTTGAGGTTGAATTATTGATATATGAAATAGAACCTGTGGGAGCAATAGCTTGGAGATTTTGATTGTAAATACCATGAGTCATAATTGAGGCTTTTAATTCAAGCCAGTCTTGTTGATTAGGAATGATTATTTCTGCTTGTTCAAACAATTGAGAGACTTTTTTTGTCTGAGGTAGCCATGCTCTTTCTGTATATTTATTGAAAAATTCACCACTGGCATAACGAGAATCTTTAAAGCCTTTAAAATAGCTATTGCGTTCAATGGCGATCTGATTGGAAGTACGTAGAGCGTGATAAGTGACGATATAGAAATAGATATTAGTGAAATCTATTCCTTCTTCAGAACCATAATGAATTTTTTCCCTTGCCAGATAGCCATGAAGATTCATTTGCCCCAAACCAATGGCATGAGAATCCTGATTTCCTTTTTCGATAGAAGGAACTGAACGGATATGGCTCATATCTGATACCGCGGTTAAAGCGCGGACAGCCGTTTCAATAGAGAGGGTAAAATCAGGTGAATCCATTGTATGAGCAATATTCATTGATCCCAGATTACAACTAATATCTTTCCCAATATGGTGGTAACTTAAATCCTCTTCATATTCGCTGGCACTGTTAACCTGTAAAATTTCGGAACATAAATTACTCATATTAATCCGACCTTTAATCGGATTAGCATCATTCACCGTGTCTTCATACATAATATAGGGATAACCAGATTCGAATTGGATCTCAGCTAACGTCATGAAAAATTCACGAGCATTGATTTTTGATTTCCGAATTTGTTGGTTATTTACCATTTCAGCATATTTTTCTGTCATGCTAATTTCAGACATTGGCACACCATAAATCCGCTGAATATCATAAGGGGAGAATAGATACATATCTTCATTATGTTTAGCCAGCTTAAAAGTGATATCAGGAATAACAACGCCAATAGAGAGTGTTTTTATACGGATTTTTTCGTCGGCATTTTCCCGTTTTGTATCCAGAAAACGAAGAATGTCGGGGTGATGAGCCTGGAGATAAACGGCTCCTGCACCTTGGCGTGCACCGAGTTGATTGGCGTATGAAAACGCATCTTCCAGCATTTTCATCACTGGGATAACACCTGATGATTGATTTTGAATCATTTTTATCGGTGCACCCGTTTCCCGTAGATTACTGAGTAAGAATGCGACCCCACCACCACGTTTTGAAAGCTGTAAGGCTGAATTAACTGAACGTCCGATGGATTCCATATTATCTTCAATGCGTAGCAGGAAACAGGAAACTAATTCTCCGCGCTGTTTCTTACCGCAGTTAAGAAAAGTTGGCGTTGCTGGTTGAAAACGGCCACTGATCATCTCATCCACAAGACGACAAGCCAGCATCTGATCGCCTTGGGCCAGGGCCAGTGCTACCATGCATACCCGATCTTCATAGCGTTCTAGATAACGTTTATTATCGAAGGTTTTCAGAGTATAACTGGTGTAATATTTGAATGCGCCCAGAAAGGTTTGAAAGCGGAACTTTTTGCTATAGGCTTGCTGAAAGAGCTTTTTAATAAAAGTAAAATCGTATTGCTCCAGCACGTTTGTTTCGTAATATCCCTCTTGTTGGAGGAAATCCAGTTTCTCTTTTAGGCTATGGAAAAAGAGTGTGTTTGGATTTACACGCTGGCGAAAATAATAATGAATAGCCAGTTTGTCTTTGTCAAATTGAATCTTTTCTTCACTGTCGTACAGATTGAGCAAGGCATTTAAAGCATGATAATCCTGTGGTGCATTAATTTGAAAAGTCATAATTACATATTCTCTAATGAATCATGTTGCCAGAATCTTTGAATACCTTGGCGTACCCGTTGTACATCTTCTTCAGTACCCAACAGTTCAAAACGGTATAGGAGGGGTATCCGGCATTTCTCTGCAATTATCCGCCCAGCGATGCCGTAAGCTTCGCCAAAGTTGGTATTCCCGGCCGCGATGACTCCTCGAATGAATGCCCGGTTTTCGGCGATATTGAGAAATCGGATCACTTGTGGTGGAACAGCGCCTTTAATACTGCTGCCACCGTAACTGGGGGTCAGTAAAATGTAAGGAGAAGCTACGTTTAATGGGCTGTCTGATTGATTTATTGGGATACGAAAGGCTGGTATCTCCAGTTTCTGAACAAATCTATGGCTATTACTGGATGAACTGGAGAAATAGATCAGCGGATTTATGTTCATAATAAACCTATAAATTCTCGGTTAATGCGTTGATTTTATCTGGACGAAATCCTGACCAATGCTGTGTATCCGCAACAACCACAGGAACTTGTTGATAGCCCATAGCACGGATAGTCGCTAAAGCCTGCGAGTTTTCGGTTAAATCGATAATCTGATAAGGAATATTTCTTCGGCTTAGCGCCTGATAGGTTGCGCTGCATTGTACGCAGTCCGGTTTGCTATAAATGGTAATGCTCATTAACGACTCCTTTGTCAGTTTGTGGGCATGTAATGGCAAAATTTGGTTCATGAGTAATAATTTACCTAAAGGCCATAACTTGAATCATACTATATATAGTGAAATTTTATTTCAACCACACTATATATGGTGTTAATTTTACATCGAGTGACTATCATTAAAATTACAATGTGGGTTATTCCCTGTTTGTTGGCAGGCTTTTCGCCTTCAGACAAGTTTAAGTTTTCTAGTCGGTGGTAAGGGAGCAACTGAATTCATCATTGCAATTTGTCGAAAAGACGATTTACTCTAATCCCTATAATGATTGATATTTTTTTCAATGGAGGTGGTTATGTATCATCACTATTTTGATACACCCAAAGGATTTCCTAAACCGTATATTCATATCACTGCGGATGATAAGGGAGTGACCAGTTTATATTTTGTTGATGAAAAAACAGCGCCTGAAGTGAAAAATGATATTACTAAGCAGTGCGTGAAAGAGTTACGGGGATATTTTGCGGGTAAGCGTACTGAGTTTTCTGTTCCACTCAACCCGGCAGGAACTGAATTCCAGCAGCGTGTATGGTTACAGTTATGTAAGATCCCGTTTGGAGAAGTGTGGAGTTATAAGCAACTTTCATTAGCATTAGGTTCAGTTAATTATTGTCGTGCGGTAGGAATGGCTAATTCTCGTAATCCGATCTCATTAATTGTGCCTTGTCATCGTGTTATTGGACATGATGGTAAATTGGTGGGATATACCGGTGGCCTGAATATTAAAAGTTGGCTATTAGAACATGAAAAAACCTAGTCATTTGTTTGTTAGGTAACTTGTGTGATAAAAGACCAAGGAAGGTTATAGATATTTATATATGTGTATTATTTAGTAGTAAAACTAAATAAAGATAACGTCTATCGTATTTTATTATGCTTTTCGTGATCTTGGTTGTAGACAGTGAGCCAACTTATTTGTTGTACTGTATGCGACGCAGATTTTGTGTCTTAATTTTCACGTTAAAGGTAAGTTTGATGTCAAAAATTAAAGGTAACGTTAAGTGGTTTAATGAATCTAAAGGATTCGGGTTTATCACTCCAGAAGATGGTAGCAAAGACGTATTCGTGCATTTCTCTGCTATTCAGATTACCGGATTTAAAACTTTGGCAGAAGGTCAAAAAGTAGAGTTTGAAATCACTGACGGCGCTAAAGGTCCATCTGCTGTAAACGTTGTCGCTATCTGATTTTAACTCCGTATTTCGAAAACCCGTTATTTCAACGGGTTTTTTTTGGCTTGTATGATATGTAAGTAATTTTAATTTAAAGTTCATGCATCAATACGAAAGCTAACATGGTCATCAGTAATGATCCAGAAAGATTAAGCAAAACTGTTCCCAGTGCCCATCCTAGTTTCCCGTCCAGTAACAAATAAACAACTTCAACAGAGAATGTGGAAAAGGTTGTTAAACCTCCGCAAAAACCGGTGGTCAACATCAATTTCCAAGCCGGATCAAGATGTGTAGATTTATTAAAATAGGCTAACCCTAGCCCGATAATTAATGCGCCAATACAGTTAACGGTAAGGGTGCCAATTGCGATATTAGAAGAAATATTATTAAGACGGAGGCTGATAAACCAGCGTAATACGCTGCCTAAGCCACCTCCGATAAATATAGCCAGAATAATATTAATCATAATATACCCGTCATCTTTCAAGCTGCCTCTTTGTTGGCCGCACTCACTCACCCCAGTCACATAGTTCTCTATGCTCCCGGGGATTCGCTCCCTTGCCGTCGCGATGCATCTTGAAATCTATAGGGTGTAAGATACTGGGTTATTTGACCTCTTCACCTTTGGCTTGCAAGTCAGCATGATAAGAAGAACGGACAAATGGACCACAGGCGGCATGGGTGAACCCCATAGCTAATGCTTCTTCTTTCATTTCATCAAATTCCTGTGGGCTGACGTAGCGCTGTACCGGTAAATGATGACGACTAGGTTGTAGATATTGTCCCAGAGTCAGCATAGTCACACCGTGGCGGCGCAGATCACGCATAACATCAAGAATTTCTTCGTTGGTTTCACCAAGACCGACCATCAGACCCGATTTGGTTGGAATATCAGGATGGGCTTCTTTAAACTTTTCAAGTAATTTTAGTGACCACTCATAGTTTGCACCAGGGCGCACCTGACGGTAAACCCGGGGTACGTTTTCCAGGTTATGGTTAAAGACATCGGGCGGTGTCGCTGTCAATATTTCAAGTGCGCGATCCATACGTCCACGGAAGTCAGGAACTAAGGTTTCAATCTTAATGGATGGATTTTTTTCACGAATAGCAGAGATGCAGTCAGCAAAGTGTTGAGCACCACCGTCACGCAGATCATCACGGTCAACGGAGGTGATGACAACGTAGCGCAGCGCCATATCTTTAATGGTTTGTGCCAGTTTTACCGGTTCGTTGGTGTCAGGTGCCATTGGGCGGCCGTGCGCAACATCACAGAAAGGGCAACGGCGGGTGCAAATTGCGCCAAGGATCATAAAGGTTGCTGTACCGTGATTGAAGCATTCTGCCAGGTTAGGGCAAGACGCTTCTTCACAAACGGAATGCAAACCATTTTTGCGCATGGCAGATTTGATGCCCTGAATGCGGCTGGAATCCGCAGGAAGTTTGATTTTCATCCACTCAGGTTTACGCAAGATTTCTGTACGTTCGGTCATCACTGTTTTGACAGGGATCAGCGCCATTTTGTCTGCGTCGCGGTACTTAACTCCGCGTTCCATCTGAATTGGTTTACTCATAATCGTGCTGGTTCCAGTGTTAAATTCATCAGGTTGAAATTTATCATTCAGTCTACTGTATGATAAACAATTAAAAAATTTTTGAAAAATGTTAAAAAATTATAGCATCTTTAACTGTTCAGTTTAAATCCTAACTGCTGGCAAAATTTCTCTACCAAAACAGGTTGTACTTGTCCAACAGTAATTCCAGGAACTAACTCACTGAGTTGAATCATTTTCATGCCGGCATAGCCACAAGGGTTAATACGCAGGAAGGGTTCTAAATCCATTGCGATATTGAGAGCTAACCCGTGGAAAGAACAACCTTTACGTATCCGTAATCCAAGAGAGCAAATTTTTGCTTCATTGACGTAGACACCAGGGGCATCCGGGCGGGCATAGGCTTTCACACCAAAGTGAGAAAGGGTTTTAATGACAGTATCCTCTATCGCCGTAACCAGTTGCCGTACACCAATTTTGGCGCGTTTAATGTCAATCATGACATACATAACCTGCTGACCAGGGCCATGATAGGTGACTTGTCCACCACGATCAGATTGAATAACCGGAATATCACCGAGGGACAGCAAATGCTCAGCTTTACCTGCTTGTCCTTGAGTAAAGACTTTTGGATGCTGTACCAGCCAGATTTCATCAGGTGTATTAGTATCTCGCTGCTCAGTAAACAAGTGCATTGCATCAGAAATCGGCTCGTAGGGTTGTATTCCTAATTGACGTAAGAAAATCGTTTTATGTTGCAATTGAAACTTCATTTGATAGCTATAAGATTTGGTCAGTATAACCCTCAGAAGAGGTTCTCACCAGTTTAGTGCACCTGAAACTGTAGTATTCCTGATAGATAAAGAATCCCCTTTGAAATTGTAGGGGATTTCTCTAGTGTGTATTACAATACTACTCGTACCAATTCAAGGTTACCTAACTCTTCATACAGCGTTTCTACTTGTTCAATATGAGTCGCATTGATAGTAATGGATACTGAGTGGTAGTTACCTTTGCTGCTTGGCTTCACTTGTGGAGAGTAATCGCCCGGCGCATGACGTTGAACCACTTCAACGACCTGATTGACTAGCCCTGGTTCCGCCAAGCCCATCACTTTGTAAGTGAATGAACAAGGGAACTCAAGCAGTTCATTTAATTTCGTTTTCATGGGCGCTCCTGTTTTGCTTTCCGTGATACGTACGGTCAGTTTCTTCTGTAAAATTTGATACTTTCCTCCGCTTTAAAACGCGGAGATGCTTATTGCGATCGGGCGGTAGCCCGATTCGCTTTGATGGGCTCTGTTTATCGCTTAATTATCTCAAGAATTAGCCAAACCAATGATGAAATAGTAGCTTGATGTAATCGATAAAGCGGCCGAAGATGCTGCCTTCTTTTACTTCATTCATCACGACTAAAGGCTGCTGTTCAATAGTCTTGCCATCAAGTTGAAAGTTGATAGTACCTACGATTTGATTTTTCGCCAGTGGTGCATGTAATTCACTATTATTCATGACATAGCTGGCTTTCAGATCTTTCAGACGACCACGGGGAATAGTCAGATAAACATCTTTATCAACACCTAACTGAACCCTATCGTTATCTCCAAACCAGACTGGTTCAGAAGCGAATTCTTTGCTTGCTTTCAGAGGAGCAACAGTTTCAAAGAAACGGAAACCCCAGGTCAGCAGTTTCTTACTTTCTGTTTCACGGCCTTTATAAGTGTGGCCGCCTAATACCGCAGAAATCAGGCGCATATCGCCTTCCGTTGCAGAAGCGACTAGGTTATAGCCCGCTGCGCTAGTGTGACCGGTTTTAATACCATCGACATTCAGGCTCTTATCCCACAATAAGCCATTACGGTTTGTCTGGCGGATATTGTTGTAGGTAAACTCTTTCTCTTTATAGATGGTGTACTCTTCAGGGACATCACGGATCAGCGCTTGACCAATCAATGCCATGTCACGGGCAGAGCTGTATTGGCCTTCTGCATCCAGGCCATGAGCGGTTTTGAAATTCGTATTCTTCAATCCAAGCGATTTCACATAACCATTCATTAAATTAACGAAAGACTCTTGGCTACCGGCAACATAATCTGCCATTGCAACACAAGCATCGTTACCGGATTGCAAGTTTATACCGCGGGATAACATAGAAACCGAGACCTGATCGCCTGGCTTGAGGAACATCAGGGAAGAGCCTTTAAATACCGGATTACCGGTTGCCCATGCGTCAGTGCCAACAGTGACCATATCATTTGGGTGGATTTTGCCTGATTTGATTGCTTGACCAATAACATAGCTGGTCATCATTTTTGTCAGACTGGCAGGATCACGGCGTGCATCTGCATTCATCTCAGCCAGCACTTTGCCTGAGTTATAGTCGATGAGGATATAAGCTTCCGCATCAATCTGAGGCACACCTGGGATCATCGTTTTCAGGTTGACATCATTCCCATTGGCAAAGGCAGAAGCACTTATTGCCAGCGCAATACCCAAGGTGGCGCTTTTTATAAAACGAGAAGTGGTTGTATATTTCATGGTTAGTTTGACAACATCCGTGAGAAAAGGTTGATATCGAGCCACATCATAGCAAATGAAAAAAATAGTGACATTGCCAAATTTTGACAAGACTCAGGTTTACATTTTTTTTACTCCTCTTACTGATATCTGAATCAAAGTGAGATATCAGTAAGAGAACGATTAGGGACTGACGATAAAAGAAGATTGCTGTATCTGGTCAGCCAGTTTTTGTTGCAAATCGGCAGCTTGCTGGCGATTGTTGAATGGCCCTAACTGTACACGATAAACGTTACTATATTGAGTTACGCGTCCTTGAACATTAAAGCGTTGCGCCAGTGTTTGTTGCCACTCTTTTGCTCGTTGCTCACTGCTAACAGCACCAACCTGAACCATAAAACCATTTGCTGAGGCGGCTGTTGGCGTTGTGACTATTGGAGTACTGTTTGTAACAGGCTTCGGTGGTTGCAGCTTCATTGCGGGGAGTTGTTCAGTCGCTTCCGGTTGTATCGTCAGTTTCATCGGCTGATTTGTTAAGGGCTGGCTGTTAGTCTGATCAGGGATATTCTCCATTGTTGGTGTTCCTAATGGATTGGCTGTCAGCGTTGGTCTACCCGGTAGAGCATAACTCTGTTTAACTATCTGGCTGCCAATGGTACCGGGACCGGATACAGAACCGTCTTGGGCAACCTCAATAAAATCAACCTTAACTTTGGTACTTTGAGTCAGGTTTAACCGTTCAGCGGAAGCCCTCGATAGATCGATAATTCGCCCTGGTGTATAAGGACCACGGTCATTGACTCTAACAATCATCATGCGGCCATTGCTTAAGTTAGTCACACGGACATAACTTGGAATTGGCAGGGTAGGATGGGCGGCTGTCAGCGCATAGGGATTAAAACGTTCACCAATTGCGGTCATTTTGCCGCTAGATTCTTCACCGTACCAACTAGCATAACCTGTCTCACTAAACTGAGAGGGGGCTTGCACAATGTGATAAGTATGTCCGTTCATCTGATAATCATCATTGGCGCTAGGATGATAAGGTTCATAACGAGGTTCTGCACCCAGAACATCCTGCGTTGGTACCGCGGGTAACGGGGTAGGTTTTTGTTTGTCAGGAGTAGTACAGCCAGATAGCAGGGCTGCAATCATGCCGAGTATAAGCCAGTGTTGACGCATTGAAACCTCTTCTCTATAAACTTTTGGACAACAATTTTCTGTGTGTGTGAATCGACATGATAATGCCGAAACCCGCCATTAAGACGATTAACGCAGAGCCGCCATAACTGACAAATGGCAAAGGAACGCCGACTACAGGCAGGATACCACTCACCATGCCAATATTGACGAAGATATAAACAAATAGAATTAACATTAGGCCGCCAACCATAACCCGGCCAAAAGTGTTCTGTGCTCTGGTTGCGATAACCAACCCGCGCGTAATTAATAACATATATAATGTTAATAACAGTAGTACGCCAATCAGACCAAGTTCTTCCGATAGTACGGCAAATATGAAATCTGTGTGACGTTCTGGCAGAAATTCCAATTGAGATTGTGTTCCTAATAGCCAGCCTTTACCGGATAAACCACCGGAGCCAATCGCGATTTTTGATTGAATAATATGGTAACCCTTACCTAGTGGATCGCTTTCTGGATCAAGTAGCATCATGACGCGATCGCGCTGATAGCCATGCATTAGGAAGAACCACAAGATGGGGATAAAACAGGCTAATAGTAGAGTTGCGATACCGATCAACCGCCAACTCATGCCCGAAAGAAACAAGACAAACAGACCAGAAGCCGCGATCAGGATTGAAGTCCCTAGGTCTGGCTGAGCGGCAACCAGTAAAGTAGGCAGAAAAATGAGCATCAGAGCGATGGTGGTATTTTTCAGTGATGGGGGGCATAAGTCGCGGTTCATAAAGCGTGCGATCATCAGGGGTACGGCTATCTTGGCAATCTCTGAAGGTTGGAAGCGGATGATCCCTAAGTCCAGCCAGCGTTGGGCGCCTTTACTGATTTGCCCGAAAGCATCGACAAAAATCAGTAAAATGACACAAACAATATAGAGATGGGGCGCCCAGCTTTCATAAACTCTTGGTGGAATTTGCGCCATGATGAGCATGACAACCAGTCCAGCACCAATTTGGCCAATTTTGCGCTCCATCATACCCATATCTTGACCGCTGGCACTCCACATAACAAAAGCGCTGTATATCAGCAATGCCAAAATGCACAGGAGTAACGGTAGGTCGATATGTAATCTGGTCCAGAGAGGAACCCTTTTTTGGTTTTCTGTCATGGTGTTAATCAGTCACTTTCTGTTCCGGGAGGTATAGGGACAGTATTCGGCAATGTTGTGTTGTTATCCCCTAATAGTACATGGTCGAGGATTTGGCGAACAAGGGTGCCCACTGCTGGACCTGCACCACCATTCTCTAAAATAATGGAAAGGGCTACTGTCGGATTTTCATAAGGAGCGAAAGCGATCATCAGCTTATGATCCCGTAAATGCTCAGCAATTTTACTGGCATTGTAGGTTTCATAACTGTAGACCTGTGCTGTTCCCGATTTGGCTGCTGCTTTATAAGGCGTGCCGATAAAACTCTTGTGGCCGGTACCGTTTGGTAGGTTAGCAACACCGTACATACCGTTTTTTGCTAATTCCCAATATCCTGAATGGATATCACCGATCTGAATATTTTCTACTTGTTGATAAGCGATCATCTCACCTTTCAGCTTCTTGCTTAGCAGAAGATGTGGTGTTTTTACATTACCGTCGTTAATTAAGGTTGTCAGCGCTTTTACCATTTGAATGGGAGTTGCTGTCCAATATCCCTGGCCGATACCCACAGGAATGGTATCTCCTTGATACCAAGGTTTTTTATATTTTCTTTGTTTCCATTCGCGGGTAGGCATGATACCGGTGCGTTCTTCGGCTAGGTCGATCCCAGTATATTCGCCATAGCCAAACTTGGTCATCCACTCAGATAGACGATCAATTCCCATATCATAGGCCACTTGATAGAAGAAAGTATCTGCCGATTCTACAATGGCTCTATGTGCATTGAGACTACCGTGCCCCCAACGTTTCCAGTCACGGTAGCGTTTTTCTGAACCCGGTAATTGCCACCAACCCGGATCAAAAATGGTGGTATTTTTATTGATAACGCCTGTGCTTAGTGCTGCGACGGTAATAAAAGGTTTCACTGTTGAAGCTGGAGGATAGATTCCTTGAGTAGCACGATTAATAAGCGGCCTATCAGGATTGTTTAATAGCTCCTGGTAGTTTTTATTGGAGATACCATTTACGAATAGGTTTGGATCATAGCTTGGGTTAGATACCAGTGCCAGAATTTCCCCATTACGTGGATCACTGACAACGACCGCAGCACGGCTGGTTGTCAGGAGTTTCTCAATGTAAATTTGCAATTCGAGATCGATAGTTAGGTAAATATCTTGTCCGGCCTGTGGTGGTTGTTCATGTAATTGGCGTATCACCCGGCCTCGGTTATTCACTTCGACTTCTTCATAACCCGTTTTGCCGTGTAAAACAGTTTCATAATAGCGTTCAATACCCAGTTTGCCGATATCATGGGTAGCGGCGTAATTAGGTAAAATACCTTCTTTATCCAATCGTTCTACATCTTTATCATTAATTTTAGCAACATAGCCGATGATATGTGTCAGTGCTGAACCATAAGGGTAGAAGCGGCGTTGGTAGCCTTTTATTTCAAAACCAGGGAAACGATATTGGTTAACGGCAAAGCGTGCTACTTGAATATTATCAAGTGAAGTTTTCAATGGAATAGAGGTAAAGCGGCGCGAGCGTTTACGCTCTTTTTCAAAGTTGGCAATATCTTCATCAGTCAGATCGATAACATTACGTAAATCATTCAGCGTTTGCTCAAGGTGCTCTACCTTTTCAGGTATGATTTCCAACTGATAGATAGTTCGATTAAGTGCCAATGGCGTGCCGTTTCGGTCATAGATGATACCGCGACTTGGCGCAATTGGAACCAGTTTAATACGGTTTTCGTTTGAACGGGTTTGATAGTCTTCATGGCGGGTGATTTGTAAATGGTAAAGATTGGCCATCAGGATACCAGTCAGTACCAGGATGATAATAAACGCCACCAATGCGCGGCGAGCAAATAGGGCTGATTCAGCCGTATAATCACGAAAAGGGGTACGTTTATTCTTCATCCCATTGCCAGAATTCGCTTTTATCCGTTGATAACCAAATTATTCCCGATGATAGGGATGATTGGTCGTAATACTCCATGCCCGGTACAGGCTTTCCGCAACCAAAACTCGGACCAGAGGATGGGGTAAGGTCAGCGGTGACAGTGACCAGCTTTGTTCTGCGGCAGCTTTACATGCCGGAGCAAGACCTTCGGGCCCACCTATCAACAAACTGACATCTCTACCATCCCGTTTCCAATATTCAAGCTGTTGCGCCAATTGAGGCGTTTCCCAACGGGAACCCGGAATGTCCAGGGTGACAATACGGCTGCCTTTGCCGACAGCGGCCAGCATCTGTTCGCCTTCTTTTTCCAGAATGCGTTTAATATCCGCATTTTTGCCCCGTTTGCCAGCCGGAATTTCTATCAGATCAAATGGCATGTCTTTGGGAAAACGACGCAAATAATCTGTAAAGCCGGCCTGTATCCAGTCCGGCATTTTTGTACCTACAGCGATTAATTGCAGCTTCAAACTCAGCTCCAGAGCTTTTCGAGTTCGTACATGCGGCGGCTCTCTTCTTGCATGACATGTACGATAACTTCACCGAGGTCTACGACAATCCAGTCAGATACGCCTTGTCCTTCAACGCCAAGTGGGATCAGGCCGCTCGCACGACAGTCATCAACCAGATTATCTGCGACAGACATCAGATGGCGGTTGGAAGTTCCGGTGCAGACAATCATGCAATCGGTAATACTTGATTTCCCTTGGACATCAAGGGAAACAATATCTTGTGCTTTGGAGTTTTCCAGCTTATCAATAACAAACTGTTGGAGTTCTTTACCTTGCAAAAGGCTCATCCTTATTTTTTATCACAATTGATTAAATAGTGCGGAATAATAGCATGTCAGGTCACTTAAGGGTAAGTCAACTAAGCGACTAATCGAGGCAGATTCCGCTATTGGCGATATAACCCCTGTGAATCTATATATTTTTGTACTGAAAGGGGGAGTAAATCGTCACAACTTAACCCTTGCTGGTGGCGTTGACGGATGTCTGTTGCTGAGATCGACAGCAGAGGTGTATCTGCCAGATAGATATAACCGTTAGGTTTACTGCCAAGTTGGCTTGGATCGTAGATTTGATGTTTTGTAAGCCATTGTTGCATTTCAGTTGTGGAAAATTGAGTTTGATAACCAGGACGAGCACAAACTAGCAAATGGCAGAAACTCAGTAGTTCTTGCCAACGATGCCAAGTGTGCAGTGATAACAAAGCATCTTGGCCGATTATAAATGCTAGTGGTTGTTTGTTACCAAGTTCCTGACGGAATGACTCTAGCGTATCAATTGTGTAAGAGGGGATAGTGCGCTCCAGTTCACGCTTATCGACGGTAAACAGTGGGCTATCCTGTACTGCCAGTTGTACCATTTCAAGCCGCTGTTGTGCAGTGGCTTCCGGTTGTGGGCGGTGTGGAGGGACGTGATTTGGCAGTAAAATCACTTGCTTCAGGCCAGTTTGATATGCCAGGGTTTCAACTGGCTGCAAGTGCCCGTAATGGATGGGATCGAATGTTCCACCAAATAATGCTTTAATAGCGGGTTGTTTCGGGCAAGTAGAATCAATGGTATGAGGCATTAAGAAAGCTCTCAGGTAAGGTTTTTCCACATAACAGCATGGAAAGAGTTTCTAAATCTGACCAAATAGACTGGCCGTAATCCTGTTTGATCTGGCGTTCCATCTGTACAAGTAAATGAATTGCTCGCTGTAAATCATGTTGAGTGAGACGTTGCAGTGCGCTTGTCAGCAATGGACGGCGGTTTTGCCATACCCGATGTTGATCTAACAGTGTTTTCATCGGGATTGTGGTACTTTGGCGTTTCAGTGTGAGTAGCAGCAGTAATTCACGCTGTACGGTACGTAATAGAATAACAGCTTCGCAATCTTCCTGTTTTAACTGTTTCAGAATATGCCAGGCGCGTTTTGCTTTACCTGATAATAGCGAGTCTACCCAGTGATAAGGTGTAAAGTGAGCCGCGTCATTCACCGCATTTTCGACACGATGTAAGGTCAGTTTACCGTCTGGGTATAGCAGGGAAAGTCGCTCAAGTGCCTGAGCTAACGCCAGTAAATTTCCTTCATAACAATAACACAGTAGTTGATTGGCTTGTTCTTCCAGCGCCAATTTCATGGCTTTGGCCCGTTGTGCAACCCATTGCGGCAGACGGTTCTGTTCGGGTGTCTGACAACTGACATAAACACCGTTTTTTCCTAGTATTTTGAACCAGTGACTGTTCTCCTGAGCCTTGGTCAATTTCAAACCACGTAGTATTAGCAGTATATCTGGGTGAAGTAGTCCTGCCAGTTTCACCAGTTGTTCGGCTATGGTTGTGTTAGGGCCATTTTCCGGCAGTAGTAAAGTGAGTGTTTGACGGCTAGCAAACAGACTTAATGACTGACAAATATTGAATATCTCATCCCACTCGGTGTGATTATCCAGCGTATAGGTGAAGTGTTCAGTGAAGGCGTGTTTTTCAGCAGCCTTGCGAATATGATCCTGACTTTCCTGTAATAGTAGGGGTTCATTACCCCATATCAGATAACAGTTTCGCAGCCCCTCATTGAGCTGCGAAATCAGTTGTTCGGGATAGAGTTTGATCATTGTGCTTGTGCAGCTTGCTGTCCTACCTGTTTTTCTCTGGCTTTCTGCTTTTCTGCGTTGTGAACGGTCAATAACTGGCGAACTAACCGGCGAGCAGCTTGTTCACGCATTTCCTGATTGATTATCTCGTTTTCAGCATCTTTCGCCAGGGCCTCTAATGGGTTGTCGAAAAAAGAGCGATCAACCCTGGATCGCAGCGGGTATATGCTACCGTCTGGCATAATAACCTGAGCATCGACATTCAGTGTCAATTGGCGTTCAGCTGCCTTACCGTCTTGGAAAACAGAGACAGTATCTTTATTTTCAGAAGAGCTAATTAACTTCAAAACAGGAACATCAGCGCTACCATCCTCAAGGATAGTGACGTTATTCAGACGAAGCTGTTGGCGAACGGAACGGGCCAGTGGCCCATATGGGTCACTGCTTGTTAATTGCAGCTTTTTGAGTTCTGGTGGCACCTGGGTGGTACCGCGCAGATGAAAACCGCAGCCAGCGGTGACCAGCACCGCTAACCCCAGCAACAACGTTAAAATACGATGTCGCACATTGCCTCCTTTATCAGCCGACGACCAGATTCAGCAGTTTGCCTGGTACATAAATGACTTTGCGAATAGTGACGCCTTCAAGGTATTTCGTCACACCATACTCTTTTGCTGCCATATCATGAACATATTCTTTAGTCGCCTCTGCTGGCACAGTAACACGACCACGCACTTTACCGTTAACTTGAATGACGACTAACTTGGTATCGTCAACCATTGCCTGTGCATCAGCTTGTGGCCAATCAGCCGTATCAATATCACTTTCACCTCCCAGAGCTTGCCACATAATAAAGCAAGCATGGGGAGTTATTGGTGACAACATACGGACAACTGCTAGCAGAGCCTCTTGCAGCAGAGCGCGATCCTGCTCAGTTTCCTGTGGTGCACGGGCCAGTTTATTCATCAATTCCATTACGGCAGCGATAGCAGTATTGAATGCTTGGCGGCGACCGACATCATCTGTGACTTTAGCAATGGTTTTGTGCAAATCTCGGAATAGATCTTTTTGTTCCATTGTCAGGTTTGTGATGTCTAGCGGTTGAGTTGCCCCTTTGCTGCTATGTTCATAAACTAGGCGCCATACACGTTTCAGGAAGCGATTTGCCCCTTCAACACTGGATTCTTGCCATTCTAGCGTTAGCTCTGGTGGAGCCGCGAACATCATAAACAGGCGAACGGTATCAGCCCCATATTTTTCTACCATCAATTGTGGGTCAATACCGTTGTTTTTGGATTTAGACATTTTGCTCATGCCGGTATAAACCAGTTCATGGCCTTCTTTATCCGTCGCTTTAACGATACGGCTTTTATCATCACGCTCAACAATAGTATCAGCTGGGGAAACCCAGATTTTTTCGCCATCTTTACCGATGTAATAAAAAGCATCGGCCAGAACCATGCCCTGACATAACAGGCGCTTAGCGGGTTCATTGGAATTGACCAGACCTGCATCACGCATTAGTTTGTGGAAGAAACGGAAATACATCAGGTGCATGATGGCATGTTCGATACCACCGATATATTGATCAACTGGCAGCCAATAGTTAGCTGCTGCTGGATCGAGCAGGCCCTTGTCATAATCTGGACAGGTGTAGCGAGCGTAGTACCATGAAGATTCCATAAAAGTATCGAAGGTATCTGTTTCACGCAGCGCCGGCTGGCCGTTGATAGTGGTTTTCGCCCATTCAGGATCAGCTTTAATTGGGCTGGTGATGCCATCCATTGTGACATCTTCTGGCAGAATAACAGGCAGTTGGTCGGCAGGAACCGGAACAACCGTGCCATCTTCCAGCGTTGCCATTGGAATAGGAGCGCCCCAGTAACGTTGACGAGAAACGCCCCAGTCACGTAGACGATAGTTAACTTTGCGCTTACCTACGCCCATTTCCACCAGTTTATCAGCAATAGCATTGAAACCAGCTTCGTGATTCAGACCGCTAAATTCACCGGAATTAAACAGGATATTCTTATCTGTTACAGGGGCTTCATGGACGTTCGGTTCATTGCCTTCACTATCCAGAATAACGGCTTTTATTGGCAGGTTATATTTTGTCGCAAATTCCCAATCGCGTTGATCGTGGCCGGGAACTGCCATGACAGCACCGGTGCCGTATTCCATCAGGACGAAGTTTGCAACCCAGATTGCCACTTTCTCTTTGGTCAATGGATGAATAGCAAACATACCGGTTGCCATGCCTTTTTTCTCCATTGTTGCCATATCTGCTTCTGCAACTTTGGTATTACGGCACTCATCAATGAAAGCAACCAGTTCAAGGTTATTTTCTGCTGCTTGTTTTGCTAGAGGATGACCTGCGGCAACCGCAACATAAGTGGCGCCTAGAAACGTATCAGGACGAGTGGTATAGACAGTCAGCTTCTCCTGACGATCAGCCACATCAAAAGTAATCTCTACTCCCTCGGAGCGGCCAATCCAATTGCGCTGCATGGTTTTGACCTGCTCCGGCCACTCTTCCAGCGTCTCCAGATCGTTTAACAACTCTTCGGCATAATCAGTGATTTTGATAAACCATTGTGGAATTTCTTTACGTTCAACTTTGCTATCACAGCGCCAGCAGCAGCCATCGACCACTTGTTCATTAGCCAGAACAGTCAGATCGTGGGGACACCAGTTAACTGCGGAGGTTTTTTTATAAACCAAGCCCTTTTCATACAATTTGGTGAAGAACCACTGTTCCCAACGGTAATATTCCGGGGTACAGGTTGTGACTTCACGATCCCAGTCGTAACCGAAGCCCAGTGTTTTCAATTGACCTTTCATATATTCGATGTTGGCGTAGGTCCACGGAGCAGGTGCGGTATTGTTTTTTACTGCGGCACCTTCTGCGGGCAGGCCAAATGCATCCCAACCGATAGGTTGCAGGACATTTTTGCCGAGCATACGTTGATAGCGGGAGATAACATCACCAATAGTGTAGTTACGTACATGGCCCATGTGTAGTCGACCAGAAGGGTAAGGTAGCATGGACAGGCAGTAATATTTTTCTTTGCTGTTGTCTTCTGTCACTTTGAAAGTTTGCTTCTCTTGCCAGTGAAGCTGAACTTGCGGCTCTATATCTTCTGGACGGTATTGTTCTTGCATGGCACCGATGATCCTATGGTGAGTAAAAAGCTACGTTTGTAGCAATCATTTAGTTGGTAAAATATGAGGTCGGCATAGCATATCTGATTTGATATATAAGAAACAGAGGTTCTGAGGGAAAATCCGATGGCGACAGGAGTCACCACCGGGGATGAAATGAGGTTAGTGAAGAATTTTAGCTAGAAATTCTTTGGCGCGATCTGATTTTGGATTCGCAAAGAAATCTTCTTTTTGGCTATCTTCAACAATTTTGCCTTCATCCATAAAGATAACTCGGTTGGCTACTTTACGGGCGAAGCCCATTTCGTGAGTAACAACCATCATGGTCATCCCTTCATCTGCCAGTTTAACCATGACATCGAGCACTTCATTGATCATTTCAGGGTCGAGGGCAGAGGTAGGTTCGTCAAATAGCATGGCAATCGGGTCCATACAAAGGGCACGGGCGATTGCTACACGTTGCTGTTGACCACCGGAAAGTTGAGACGGGAATTTATTCGCTTGACTGGCTAGTCCAACGCGTTCAAGTAATTTCAACCCCTTTTCTTCCGCCGCTTTTTTATCACGATTAAGCACTTTAATCTGCGCTAGAGTTAAATTCTCAATGATGGATAGATGGGGGAACAGCTCAAAATGCTGGAACACCATGCCGACTTTAGAGCGTAGTTGTGCCAGATTGGTGTTTTTATCATTAACTTTAATGTCATTAACCAGAATTTCACCCTGTTGGATGGATTCCAGGCCATTGACCGTTTTTATCAGGGTGGATTTGCCTGAGCCAGATGGGCCACAGACCACAACGACTTCACCTTTTTTAACTTCAGTTGAGCAGTCGGAGAGAACCTGAAATTGGTCATACCACTTGGATACATTTTTCAGGGAGATCATCAAACAGTCCTTTTCTTCAAATAGTTAACCAGCATAGATGCGGCAATACTAATAATAAAATAAATCAAACCAGCAAATAGGATCATTTCGACCTGAGTGCCATCACGCTCACCGATATTTGCCGCAGTACGGAAAAAGTCCGCTAGACTGAGCACATACACCAATGAGGTGTCTTGAAACAGTACGATACCCTGTGTCAGTAACAGCGGGGTCATCGCACGGAATGCCTGAGGCAGGATAACCAGTCTCATACTTTGCATTGGTGTCATACCCAATGCCAGTGCTGCCGAAGATTGCCCGCGGGAGATACTCTGAATTCCCGCCCGGATAATTTCTGAATAATAAGCAGCTTCGAAAAAGGCAAATGCAACCATAGCTGAAATTAAACGAATATCTGTTTTCGGAGAAATCCCTAGAACGTTCTGCACTAGGCTAGGCACAATCAGGTAGAACCATAACAGTACCATAACTAGTGGTACAGAACGGAACAGATTGACATATAAAGTGGCAAACCAGCTCAGTACTTTTACCGAAGAGAGCCGCATAACGGCCAGTACGGTTCCCCAGAGAATACCGACAACAACAGCAATAATCGTGATTTTTGCTGTAATGACTAAGCCTTGTAGCAGAAACGGGATACTGGGGATAATCGAACTCCAGTCAAACTCGTACATTTATTGACCTCCAATATTACCCGGTAAACGCACTTTTTTCTCAAGCAAGTGCATGGCAAGCATAATCACCAGATTGATTCCGATATAAGCTAGTGTAATCGCCGTAAATGTTTCATAAGCATGTGCTGAGTAATCAAGTAACTTACCTGCTTGTGCTGCCATATCTACCAGACCAATAGTGGAGGCAATGGCAGAGTTTTTCACCAGATTCATTATTTCTGATGTCATGGGGGGAATGATCACTCGATAGGCATTGGGTAATAGGACATAGCGATAGGTTTGTGGCAGAGTTAGCCCCATTGCCAGCCCTGCCGCTTTTTGACCACGTGGTAGTGATTGTATGGCGGCACGAACCTGCTCACATATCCGAGCAGCAGTGAAAAGACCTAAACAGGCAGTGGATGAGAGAAAAAATTGGATATTAGGGTCCAGTTCAGTTTTAAACCACATACCGATTTTTTCTGGTAGTAGCTCAGGTACAACCAGATACCAGATAAAAAATTGAACTATCAGTGGTACGTTACGAAAGAGCTCAACATAACAGGTACCTATCCCAGATAATATTTTATTGGGAACAGTGCGTAAGATGCCGAATAGTGAGCCGACAATGAAAGCGATAATCCAGGCGCAGATAGACAAGGCAATCGTCACCTGAAATCCAGCTATCAACCAGCCTAGATAAGTCGTATTGCCGAAAGGGGCAGCTTGCAAAAAGATGCCCCAATTCCAATTGATTGACATAATAATACTCCCTGTTAGGGTGTAGCTTGATCCCCTGAAAACGATTGATTGGCTGAGAAAAAAAGCGAGGTAGGGAACGACCACCTCGCACCCTGTGATGCCAATCAAATAGTCATTTTTTTAATTATATTTCTAGTCAAGCGCCTTATCATTTGGCGATTTAAATAGTGCTTTCATTTCATCAGACAAAGAGAAATTCAAATTCAGGTTCTTGGGTGGAATCGGGTGTTTGAACCAGCGCTCAAATGATTTCTCTGCCACTCCAGAGGTTTGCGCCTGAACAATGGTCTCATCGATCAGCTTCTTGAATTGAGGATCGTCTTTGCGTGATATGCAACCATAGGCTTCTCTAGACTGAGGTGTACCAACAATTTCCCACTGATCAGGTTTTTTCGCTTTGGCGCGTTCACCTGCTAGTAGTGCATCATCCACCATAAAGGCGATTGCCCGGCCAGATTCCAAAGTACGGAATGAGTCACCATGATCTTTTGCACTGATGATGCGCATTTTCATGCTTTTCTCATCGTTGAGTTTATTCAGCAAGATTTCAGAAGTCGTACCTGCTGAGACAACGACATTTTTACCCGCCAAATCTGGGAAATCTTTTATACCGGAACCTTTTTTAGTCAGCAAACGCGTCGTAATAATAAAGATGCTGTTAGAGAAAGTGACTTGTTTCTGACGTTCAAGGTTATTGGAAGTGGAACCGCATTCGAAATCATAAGTGCCATTTTGTAGCAATGGGATGCGATTTTGCGAAGTCACGGGTATCAATTTTACTTGCAGATTTGGCATGTCCAGTTTCTTCTTCACTGCTTCAACAATCAGATTAGAATAATCCTGAGAGTAGCCGACGACTTTTTGATGGTTATCGTAGTAAGCAAAAGGTACGGAGGATTCACGATGTCCCACAATGATCACACCATCATCTTTAACCTTTTTCAGTGTTCCCGTTAATTCTTCGGCTTGAACAGCCCCCGCCATGCCAAGTAACATCATGGTTAATACTAGGTTACGCATACGCATATATAACTCCTTTAATGTGGCTATCGTTTGCGATGTTGTGTTTGCAAAAGTCTCTCTGTGATTTGTTTTTAATCTAGGATCATTTGCTGTTGTATGTGTATATAGTGTTAAAAAATAGTACAAAAGGGTTAGATAATGAAAATGAATTGTTTCTATTTCGGGAGCTGTCTCGCACTATAAATGAACAATGTTGTTTAGCTTGCACAATAAAGATACGTGATTATCATTTTTTTGGTGCATGTTCCCATTTTTGGTTAGTGAAACAGCTATTTTCCTTTTCATTCATAGGGATAGTAGCAATTAGCATGCCAAAATAATAAAGAAGGGTAAAATTAATACCAATAAGTTGTTTAAGTAGGTTATTTGTATAACATAGAGTGGTATCAGTTATTGAGGGCTAGCATGGGTCAATGGCAGAATTGGGCAGGGTATATTTCATTCCAATTGCCAGACGATTCCATAGGTTGATAAGGTCGATTAATAATGTTCAATCGACAATCTCAAGGGAGCAGTTTCACTCCCTTTTGCTTATATGGATATTTGGATCAAGTTTTACGGCGGTTATATGTTAAGGCAAACAGGGCAAACAATACGGTAATTATCCATACCGGCCAGTTACCCCAGCGAGCATAGGGTGTTATCCCGGTTGCGGGTGTCACTTTAGCGGCCAAAACATTACGGGTAAATTGTGGGAGTGCTGCTTGCACTTCTCCGTCCGGGCGGATAACGGCTGTAATGCCGTTATTAGTACCACGTAGTAACGGGCGTCCTAATTCAAGGGAACGCATGCGCGCCATTTGGAAATGTTGCCAAGGGCCGATTGAACCACCAAACCAAGCATCATTGGAAACAGTGAGTAAGAATTCAGTATCTGGTTTGAAATTCGCACGAACCTGTTCACCCAGTATAATTTCATAACAAATAGCAGCCGTCAGGTTATATCCTGCAACAGAAAGCTGTGGTTGAATGTAGTTGCCACGGCTGAATGAAGACATGGGTAAGTTGAAGAATGGCGCCAGAGGCCGGAGTAGGGATTCCAGCGGAACAAATTCGCCGAATGGTACCAGATGATATTTATCGTAGCGAATAGCTGCTGGATATTGATAAGGTCTTTTATCGCCGAGGACAATCACGCTGTTATAGATCTTATCACTGTCGCCAACGGCTCTTTCATCGACAATACCGGTAATAAGGCTGGTATGTTGATTGCGTAACAGTTCATCCAATTTTGTTAGAAAGTGGCGTTGATAACTTTCCAATGAAGGAATGGCAGATTCCGGCCAGATGATTATCGGTATTTTGCCGATGTATGGCAGGCTGTTGCCCATGTAGATGTCCATAGTTTCGTTGAGCATGTTAGGGGCCCATTTCAGGGATTGTGGGATATTTCCTTGAACTAGCGCGACATCAACTGTTTTTTCAGGCAGTAGTTTGTACCACTGATAATGGCGCATTGGCCACGGTAATAGCAGAATGGCGATAGCGATAATACCAGCGACTATTTTCCGATGTATGACGGCCAGAACGAATAACCCGCTGAGAGCCATTAACAGGAAAGTGATGGCCTCAACACCCAAAATTGGTGCAATAGCTTTCATTGGACCATCTAATTGACTGTAGCCGAATTGTAGCCAAGGGAAACCGGTTAGAATCCAGCCTCGTAGGAATTCGGTAAGTTGCCATAATGCAGGTGCTGCTACAGCCAGCCTCAACCCGTTCGTTTTTGCGAAGAAACGGTTGAGCAAGCCAGCGAATAAAGCAGGATAGAGCGAGAGATAGGCGGCAAGTAATATGACTAGCAGAATATTGACCGTGGTTGGCATGCCACCGAAATTAGCAATACTGACATACACCCAGTTTGTACCACTGCCGAACAGACCGAATCCCCAACAAAAAGCAATAAATGCCGCTTGTCGGGGTGTTCTGTTTAAAGTCAGAAGTTGTAGTCCAAACAGGGAGATAATCGCGGCGGGCCAGAAGTCAAAGGGTGAAAAAGCCAGTGTTCCACTGGCTCCAAAAAACAGTGCCAGTAAGGCGCGCAGCCGCTGGCAATTTAATAATGAAGCTTTGTTCATTCAGATTTTATTCTTCTTCAAGGTTAGGTATTGGCGCATCGTCCGGTATCGTAACATAAACTTGAATAATCCTTCGGCTGTCGGCCATAGCAACTTTAAAGAGATAGCCGTTGATATCAACGGACTCTCCTCTGGCGGGTAAATGACCGAATGCCTGCATAACCAGACCGCCAATAGTATCCACTTCTTCATCACTGAATTGGGTGCTAAAGGCTTCATTAAAGTCTTCAATCTGAGTCAGTGCTCGTACCGTATAGGTATGACGGCTCAAGGCACGAATATCGACATCTTCTTCTTCATCGTATTCGTCTTCAATTTCACCGACGATCAATTCAAGAATATCTTCGATAGTGACTAGGCCCGATACACCACCAAACTCATCAATGACGATGGCCATATGATAACGTTGAGAACGGAACTCTTTCAGCATGCGGTCAACCCGTTTACTTTCAGGTACAACGACAGCCTGACGCAGAACCTTATCTATGCTGAATGGTGGGGCATCGGTGCGCATAAATGGCAATAGGTCTTTTGCCATTAAAATCCCTTCAATATGATCTTTGTCTTCACTGATCACAGGGAAACGAGAGTGAGCCGAATCGATAATCACATCCAGACATTCGTCTAGGGTTTGATTACGTTTTAAGGTAACGATTTGAGAACGGGGGATCATGATATCCCGAACACGCTGATCGGAAATATCCATTACCCCTTCGAGCATATCGCGGGTATCAGGATCAATCAGATCATTTTGTTCAGAGTCACGGATCAGTTCCACCAGTTCATCACGGCTTTTTGGCTCACCGT
Source organism: Photorhabdus africana (assembly GCF_035181445.1). Taxonomy (NCBI): domain Bacteria; kingdom Pseudomonadati; phylum Pseudomonadota; class Gammaproteobacteria; order Enterobacterales; family Morganellaceae; genus Photorhabdus; species Photorhabdus africana. The sequence continues at coordinate 36,417 of NZ_JAXBVE010000023.1, read as the reverse complement.
GAAAAAGTTGGTTAAGAAGAAGAGTGAAAAACCCTTTCTTAGGGCCAGGGTTGTCGTTACTTGAAGGATGGTCGTCGCTCATGGCGTTTTAATGAAAATTTCCCATTAAATAAGTTATTGTTGGTATTTTTTAGCATAAAAATGGTACGAATGGTTACTTTTTTTCTGCAAGATAGGGGTCAGCATAACCTAACTTTTGCATAATTTCTGTTTCCAAAGATTCCATTTCTTCAGCTTCATCATCTTCGATATGGTCATAGCCCAGCAGATGTAGGCAGCCGTGGACCACCATATGCGCCCAATGTTCTTCTACTGTTTTTTGTTGCTCCTCCGCTTCTTTTTCAACGACCTGACGACAGATAATTAAATCGCCAAGCAGGGGTAAGTCAACCTCTGGTGGTGCTTCAAATGGGAAAGATAACACATTTGTTGGCTTATCTTTCCCACGGTAGGTCAGATTTAAATCGTGGCTTTCTGACTCATCAACAATGCGGATAGTGACTTCACTTTCAGATTGAAATTGAGGTAAAACCCCATCCAGCCAGTGCTGGAATAGGGTTTCTTCAGGAAGACCTTGTGAATGTTCACAGGCAATTTGTAAATCAAGTATTACTGAACTCATTGTGCTTCCTGCTTGCGTTGTTCATTGAGTGCCTGTTTGCGTTTTTGCTCGGTTGCTTCCCACTCTTCATAGGCAATGACGACTTTGGCAACCACCGGGTGACGGACAACATCATCACTGTGGAAAAAATTGAAACTCAGCTCACCAACGCCTGATAGAACTTCAATGGCATGGCGTAGGCCGGATTTTTGCCCACGAGGCAGGTCAATCTGCGTAACGTCACCGGTAACAACTGCTTTGGAGTTGAAGCCGATACGAGTCAGGAACATCTTCATCTGTTCGATGGTTGTATTCTGGCTCTCATCCAGAATAATAAAAGCGTCGTTCAGGGTTCGTCCTCGCATATAAGCTAATGGGGCAACTTCAATAACGTTACGTTCGATCAGCTTTTCAACTTTTTCAAAACCGAGCATTTCAAACAAAGCGTCGTAGAGTGGGCGCAAGTACGGATCCACTTTTTGGCTCAGGTCACCCGGTAGGAAACCCAATTTTTCGCCTGCTTCGACAGCCGGACGGGTTAGCAGGATACGGCGAATCTCTTGTCGTTCTAGTGCATCAACCGCAGCAGCAACGGCTAGGTAAGTTTTTCCTGTGCCGGCAGGGCCAATTCCGAACGTAATGTCGTGGCTAAGAATATTGGCAATATATTGTGCCTGATTGGGCGTGCGTGGTTTCACCATGCCGCGTTTGGTGCGAATATTAACGGATTTACCGTATTCGGGTATGCTCTCGGCGGTTTGCTCCAGAACCCGGCTCGCGGTAATTGCCAGATGAATCTGTTCTGGCTTGATATCAGGGATCACGCCACGGACAGGGGAAGTTTCCGCATATAAATGCCGTAGGATATTGGTGGCTGCGCTAACGCACAGCAGTTTGCCCATCAGTTTAAAACGGTTATCCCGACGGTTAATTTCAATACCTAGCCGGCGTTCAAGCTGCTTCAAATTATCATCAAACGGGCCACATAGGCTCATTAGGCGCTGATTGTCGGCAGGTTCGAGGAAGATTTCCTGAGTTGCTATTTGTGAATGAATTTGTTGAGTCACTGATTATCTCTATATTTAGGGCTGATAAGTGCCGACCCCGATTTCGTCTTCTTTACGGGTACGGGCTATAACGGACTCAGGTGATTCGTGTATACGAAGATCCATTTGATCTTCGGTACGGATAACTTTACCGCGTAGTGAGTTGGCGTAGACATCAACAATTTCAACATCAACGAATTTGCCAATCATATCAGGCTGGCCTTCAAAGTTGACAACCCGATTGTTTTCGGTACGGCCAGAAAGTTCCATCACATTCTTACGGGAAGTTCCTTCAACCAGAATACGTTGTACACTGCCCAACAGAGCACGGCTGTAGCTCATAGCTTGTTGGTTGATACGTTGTTGTAACAGGTAAAGGCGCTGTTTTTTCTCTTCTTCACTGACGTCATCAGGCAGATCGGCTGCCGGTGTTCCCGGACGAGCAGAATAGATGAAGCTGTAGCTCATGTCGAAATTGACATCAGCGATCAGTTTCATGGTTTTCTCAAAGTCATCTTGGGTTTCACCTGGGAATCCGACAATGAAGTCAGAACTTATCAAGATATTCGGACGTGCTTTACGCAGTTTGCGGATAATGCTTTTATACTCAAGGGCTGTATGTGCGCGTTTCATCAACGTGAGAATACGGTCCGAGCCACTTTGCACCGGTAGATGCAGGAAGCTAACCAATTCCGGTGTATCTTCGTAAACGGCAATAATATCGTCTGTAAATTCAATTGGGTGGCTAGTCGTAAAGCGAATGCGATCAATACCATCTATAGCCGCGACCAAACGAATTAACTCAGCGAAAGAGCAGATATCACCATCATAAGTGGCGCCACGATAGGCGTTCACATTCTGACCGAGAAGGTTGACTTCACGTACGCCTTGAGCGGCAAGTTGCGCGATTTCAAACAGAACATCATCACATGGGCGGCTAACTTCTTCTCCGCGGGTATAAGGTACGACACAGAAAGTACAGTATTTGTTGCAACCTTCCATGATAGAAACGAATGCAGACGGGCCTTCAGCACGTGGCTCTGGTAGGCGGTCAAATTTCTCGATTTCCGGGAAGCTGATATCAACAACCGGGCTTCGGGTGCCTTTCACCTGGTTGATCATTTCAGGTAAACGGTGCAATGTTTGCGGCCCGAAAATAATATCTACACATTGAGCACGCTGACGGATGAAATCTCCTTCCTGAGAGGCCACACAGCCACCGACTCCAATGATGAGATCTGGATTAGTATCTTTTAGGTTTTTCCAGCGGCCTAATTGATGGAAAACCTTTTCCTGTGCTTTTTCGCGGATTGAACAGGTATTCAATAGCAAAATGTCTGCTTCTTCGGCGACATCGGTTAACTGATAACCGTGAGTACTTTCCAGCAGGTCGGCCATTTTAGATGAATCATATTCATTCATCTGACAGCCCCAAGTTTTAATATACAGTTTTTTTATCGTCGACATTTTCTTGTGCATCCGAGCTTTCTACCGCGTTGAAAAATGTTATTACACGGCAAAAGCAATTGTGTATTAGGCATAAAGTTGTCGGATATTGTAGTCATTTGCAGGAGCAGTGACCAGACTGTTAAACAGGATATTCTCTACCGGAGAATTAAAAATTCGGTACACTGTACTAATCAATGGGTTAATAGCATGGTTGATATGAATAATTCACAACAGATTTTTGATGTAGTGGTGGTCGGTGCTGGCATGATCGGCGCTGCAACAGCATTGGGATTGGCACAGGAAGGTTGGACAGTTGCTTTATTGGATCATCAACCACCACAATCTTATGATGCACAGAGTCAGCCTGATGTACGTGTATCAGCGATCAGTTGTGCTTCTGTAGATTTGCTCAAACAACTTGGCGCATGGGATGCGGTATTACAGATGCGCAGTGCGCCGTATCGTACATTAGAGACCTGGGAACAGAATGATTCTAATTTGGTGTTTGATGCACAAAGTTTAGGTCTGCCTGAGTTGGGCTATATGGCTGAAAACCGTATTTTGCAACTGGCTCTGTGGCAGCAGTTTGAAAAATATCCCAATTTGACTTTGCTATGCCCGGCAGTATTGCAATCAATGCAGTGGCAGAAAGTGGGCTGGTTAGTGACTCTGGTTGATGGAACGGAGATGGCTGCTCGTTTGATTGTTGGGGCTGATGGTGCTCGTTCTCAGGTTCGGCAAATGGCAGGAATTGGCAGTCGTGGCTGGCAGTACAGACAGTCTTGCATGTTGATCACAGTAAAAACAGAACAGCCACAGCAGGATATGACTTGGCAGCAGTTTTTTCCTTCTGGTCCGAGAGCGTTTCTTCCACTGTTTGATCAATGGGCTTCGCTGGTGTGGTACGACAAACCGGCACGCATACGACAATTACAGGCAATGTCAATGGCTCAACTTGAACAGGAGATTTTCCAGGCATTTCCTGTACGGCTAGGTCAAGTGACTCCCGTTGCCGCCGGTTCATTTCCTTTGGCTCGTCATCATGCTAACAGTTATGTGCGTGAAGGATTAGTATTGTTGGGGGATGCAGCTCATACCATTAATCCACTGGCCGGGCAAGGAGTAAATCTTGGTTATCGGGATGTGAATACTCTGCTTGATGTTTTGGTGAAGGCGAGAGAATTAACAGAACAGTGGGATTCATTGGAAGTATTGATGCGTTATCAGCGCCGTAGAATGCCGGATAACCTAATGATGCAAGCTGGAATGGATCTATTTTACACCGTGTTCAGTAATGAATTACCAGGGCTGAAAGTTGCTCGTAATCTGGCGCTGATGGCAGCTCAACGGGCTAGCGTAATGAAAAAAGCGGTGCTTAAGTACGCGTTGGGATTGTAGCGTATAGACTGGTAGTGAAGATTACAAGCACGTCGTAAGTTTATATTATGGCGTGGATAATTTGCTTTTCTTTATATACCCGTCATCTTTCAAGTTGCCTCTTTGTTGGCTGCATTCGCTCACCCCGGTCACATAGTTTGCTATGCTCCCGGGGATTCGTTCCCTTGCCGCCGCGATGCATCTTGAAATCCATAGGGTATATGCAGCAATTAACAAGCAAGCAGGAAAGCAAAAAACACCTCTCGGTGGCGCTCTACACCAAAAGATATTCTACCTGTATATTCTTTTTCTATTCTTTCTGTGTGTTTTTTCAACACGTCACTTTACGTAACACATTGATAAATATGGCTGGGGTACCAGGATTCGAACCTGGGAATGCCGGAATCAGAATCCGGTGCCTTACCGCTTGGCGATACCCCAATAAATGGTGGCTACGACGGGAATCGAACCTGTGACCCCAGCATTATGAGTGCTGTGCTCTAACCAGCTGAGCTACGTAGCCTTTTTTGATGTGAGAAAGTCTATTAAAAAATACCAGTGAGCGACATCCAGCCAATGGCTGGGGTACCAGGATTCGAACCTGGGTATGCCAGGATCAAAACCTGGTGCCTTACCGCTTGGCGATACCCCAACTGAAAGTGGTCACTGCACAACATGTTGTCAGAATTGTGTTATCAGAATTATGGCTGGGGTACCAGGATTCGAACCTGGGTATGCCAGGATCAAAACCTGGTGCCTTACCGCTTGGCGATACCCCATCTGAATAACGACAACTCGATGAATGAATGGTGCGGGAGGCGAGACTTGAACTCGCACACCTTGCGGCGCCAGAACCTAAATCTGGTGCGTCTACCAATTTCGCCACTCCCGCAAAGATGGTGGCTACGACGGGAATCGAACCTGTGACCCCAGCATTATGAGTGCTGTGCTCTAACCAGCTGAGCTACGTAGCCATCTTTTTTGCATTACCTTCATCGGCGTTGCGGGGCGCATTATGCGTATATCAGCTAAATGCGTCAACTGCTTTTTTCTCGAAATCTGTTTAAAGTCGCTTGTTTGTTTGGCATATAAGCATTTTGCTGACAAAATCAACAAAAAATAACATTACCTTTCGAGTAAGTGTTGTAACAGAACACCATTAAGCATAGCACGTTTAGTCAGAGCAAAGGCGCCAATAGCAGAACAGTGGACTAATTCAGAAACAACAATTGGCAGATCTTGACGAAATTCTTTCAGGACCTGAGAGTTGATACAACTTTGAATAGCGGGTAAGAGTACTTTCTGAGCTTCAGTAATTTCTCCCGCCAGAACAACTTTCTGTGGATTAAATAAATTAATCGCAATAGAAATAGTTTTGCCGAGGAAATGGCCGACACTTTTTATGACTTCAGATGCTAATGGGTCATTTTGATTAGCGGCTTGGCAGATAGCTCTGATATTGCAGTTATTCAATGTTAGCTGGCTTGGAAAGCCTTGCTTTAATTGATGCTGAACTCGCGCTTCTATTGCTGAGTTAGCGGCGATAGTTTCCAGACAGCCAAAATTGCCACAGTGACAACGTTCACCGAGTGGATCAATTTGAATATGACCAATTTCACCTAAGTTTCCTCTATTATTGAGAAGTATTTGGCTATTGATAATCACCCCGGCACCGGTACCCCGATGGATACGTACCAGTATTGAGTCTTCACAATCACGGGTGGCACCGAAATAGTGTTCAGCCAATGCCAAGCTGCGGATATCATGACCAACAAAACAGCTAATGTTGAAATGTTTTTTCAGGTTATCGACCAGAGTCCAGTTGGTTACTTTGATATGAGGCATATAACGAACGATGCCAGTATCTGGGTCAACTAAACCGGGCAGGATAACTGAAATAGCGATGAGTTCGCGGATTCTGTGTTGATTTTGCTGGATAAAATTTTCTATTGCGTTGATAAGCTGGTTTTCAACTTTTTGCTGAGTTGCTTCAGGCAGTGGATAATGTTCTTCAACCAATGCCTTGCCACTCATATCATAAAGAGCAAGAGTAGCATCATGGCGGCCAAGGCGGACACCAACAGTATGGAAGTGACGACTTTCTGTAACAATGGAAATGGCGCGGCGGCCTCCGGTAGAGGCTTGTTGATCGATTTCTTTAATCAAGCCACGTTCAAGTAACTGACGAGTAATTTTAGTCACACTGGCTGGCGCAAGTTGACTTTGCTCAGCAATTTGAATGCGAGAAATTGGCCCTTGTTGATCAATCAACCGATATACCACGGCCCCGTTCAGTTGCTTTACAAGGTCAATATTACCAATTTGATTTTGTGTGTTGTTATAATTCATCAGTTATTTCGTCCGTCAAAGTTCAGTTTCTTTTCCGTTAATGATGGTCTTGCAGATTTTAAAGTCGTGACTGAAAACACAGAGGTTAGCGATTTTCCCGGTTTCAACAGTGCCAAGATATTTATCAACACCAATTGCGCGGGCAGGGTAAAGAGTTGCCATCCTCAGTGCTTCATCCAGTGCAATACCAACATGTTCAACGCTATTTTTAACGGCATTTATCATAGTGAGAGAGGAGCCACTTAGAACGCCGTTTTGATCAACACATAATCCGTTGCGATAGTATATGGCCTTACCTGCAAAGGTGAAATGTTCCATTTTACTGATGGCAGGATCAAGCCCTGCTGGGACGGTCGCATCCGTTACCAAAATTAATTTATCATTTTTCAAACGCTTAGTATTACGAATATTTGGCCATGAAACGTGCAAACCATCAGCAATGATTCCAGCATAGATTTCAGGTGTATCAAAGATAGCGCCAATCAAGCCGGGTTGGCGTCCCGAAATAGCTGGCATGGCATTATAAAGGTGGGTTGAGATAGTAATTCCGTTTTGGAATCCCTGTCGGGCCTCTTCATAACTGGCATTTGAATGACCGGCAGAAACAACAATACCGGCTTCTACCAACTGCTGAATATATTTTTGCTCAACCATTTCCGGTGCGAGGGTCAACTTAGTGATGACATCAGCGTTATCGCATAGGAAATTTATCATTTCAGATGTAGGCTTACGGATAAGCTCTGGATTATGAGTGCCTTTCTTTGCTGGGTTGAGATAAGGTCCTTCCAGATGCAAACCTAAAGCCTGATGCTGATTATGTTTAAGATAAGTGCGCATTACCTCAACAGAGGCCATCATCAATTCGTCTGTGCTGGTAATTAGAGTTGGTAAGTAACTGGTACAGCCAGAGCGTTCATTGGTTCTTTGCATGATATCCAGCGTTTTTTCTGAAATGTTTTCCAACTGATCGTTGAACTGAACACCACCACAACCATTTACTTGCAGATCAATAAAGCCGGGGGAAAGAATTGCACCATTTAGATCCCGTTTTTCAATATGTTCGGGTAACTCTTGTGTTAGGCAAATTCGTTTAATTAAGCCGTCTGCAATGATAACGGCATGCTCATCTAGTCTGTTGTGACCGGTATATATAGTGCAGTTGGTTAAAGCATACATCTTAGCCTCCTATGGGATCGGGAGATGATGATTGAAGATAATGACGGTAATCAGCCTGAGAGAGGCATCAGGCTGCGTAGATTCTTATTTTTTGCTGGCGAATTCGCCGATAATATCTGCTTCCAGTTGATGGAAGTATTTGACTGTTTTTACCTTCAATTCCATTGTTGCTGGTTCGTCACAAATAATGATGGATTTAGGATGCATTTGCAGACAGCTTATTGTCCACATATGGTTAACATTGCCTTCAATTGCCGCCTGAATGGCTTGGGCCTTATTTAGACCCGTTGCAAGGATCATAATTTCTTCTGCATCCATTAACGTGCCTACACCTACGGTCAGGGCGTATTTAGGCACCTGATTAATATCATTATCGAAGAAGCGGGAGTTAGCCGTGCGGGTTTCTACGGTAAGTGTTTTAATGCGTGTACGGGAAGTCAGGGATGATGCGGGTTCATTGAAAGCAATATGACCATCATTACCGACGCCCCCCATAAATAGATGAATTTTACCGTAAGATTTAATTTTGTCTTCATAACGTTGACATTCTGTTTCGACATCAGAGGCATTACCATTGAGCAGATTGATATTTTCCTTTTTAATATCAATATGATCAAGGAAATTCTGGTGCATGAAATGGTGATAGCTTTGTGGATGATTTTCGGCAATACCGACATATTCATCCATATTGAATGTCACGACATGTCTAAAGCTGACTTTCCCTGCTTTATGCAGAGCAATTAATTCTTTATAAGTTGCCAGTGGTGTACTGCCGGTTGGCAACCCTAAAATAAAAGGGTGCTCGGCGGTGGGATTAAATGCATTGATTTTGCTAACGATATAGTGTGCGGACCATTTACCAACGTCACTTGCATTCGTTAGGGGGATCAGCCTCATAATTGCCTCTTAAAACAAGAAATTATAGTAGTTGGATAAATTAGTTGATTAACTAATCTTTTTATCGCGTGAATACTAAATCATTTTTATGAGCAGAGATATACTGTACTTCAAAGATATTTTTTATATTAAAATAAGATACAAAAAATAGCCAGAAAATTAATAGGAGGAATGATGGATTTTACTGTTTTTGTCACTTATTAAGTGATCTTATTTTTGCAAGAAAAATAAAAGGGAACGAGAGATGAGTTCCCTTTTAAGTTCGAAGTGTTTTTTAACTACCACCTTTTATTTGGCGACCTTTTGTCTGGTCGATCTGAGGGGAGTTGAGTACGTATCTGCCCGGCAATACTTTCTGCCTGGGGTCCCAATACCACTTGAACACTCTGTTTACCTATTTTCAGGACGCCTTTTGCACCTAATTGTTTTAACCGGTGTTCATCCAATTGCGTGTTGTCTTCAACGGTTAAGCGAAGACGGGTAATGCAGGCGTCTACGGTATGAATATTTTGTGCGCCACCAAGAGCGGTAATGTAATGTTGAATTGTTTCGTTGTCTTGGGAGGCGGAAGTCGCTTGAGTTGTTTCTCCAATTTCGCGGCCTGGCGTACGTAAATTGAAAATACGAATCATGAGGGTGAAGCAAACAAAATACAGCACAAAGAACAAGGCGATTAATGGGATTAACAACCAAGGCTTGGTTGCCAGACCCCAGCTCAATACAAGGTCAATTAATCCGGCAGAGAATCCAAAGCCATGCAGAATACCCAATGAATTGACGATAACCATGCTAACACCAGCCAATATTGCATGCAGAACATATAAAGCTGGAGCCAGGAATAGGAATGAGAATTCTATTGGTTCAGTTATACCGGTTAAGAATGCTGTCAAAGCGACGGATAATAGCATTCCGCCAATCTGAGGACGACGTTCCTTTGGTGCTGCAAGATATATTGCCAATGCAGCGCCGGGCAAACCGCCCATAAAGATAGGATAAGCCCAGGCCATATAGATTCCGGCATGTGGATCACCGGCGAAGAAACGGTTCAAGTCGCCGCGGCTCATATCGGTGGCTATTTGGGTAATAGTAGAGCCGTCAATACCTGGAACCGCTGCGCCGATGGTCAGAGAACGGACAACATCCGGCGCCAGGCAGATATTATGTACAGAACTGGCTAAGTCATAAGTAATTTTTAGACAGTCACCCAGACTAAACCAGAAAACAGAATGCAGGATATAGTGCAAACCAAATGGAATGAGAGAGCGGTTAAGCACACCATAAGTAAACCATCCGGCCATGCCGCTCTTTGATACTAAAAGGCTGAAAGTATCAATACCGTGCTGGACATATGGCCATACATAGCCACATATCCATGCAATGAACAGACAAATAATGCCGGTCATGATAGGGACTAATCGCTTACCGGCGAAGAAAGCAAGAAACTCTGGCAAGCGTGTATCTGAAAAACGGTTATAACAATGACCGGCAACAATACCTGCGATAATACCTGCGAAAAAAGACATATTGATAGTCGAGTCTATGACTGACGTGGCTTTAGTGAGTACTAAAAAACCGACGACACCTGCCAGCGCGGCAGCGCCAGCATTATCTTTTGCCAAGCCTATCGCGATACCTAATGCAAATAGCAGCGGAAGGTTTTCAAAAATACCCCCGCCAGCGCTGGCGATGAAAGGAATATTAAATACGTCGGGTTGGCCGAAACGTAGCAAAAGCGCTGCTACGGGAAGCGTGGCAATGGGAAGCATTAATGCTTTTCCCAATCGTTGCAAGTAATTGAATATACCCATAATGCTTACCTTAGTTGTAGGAAATTTTATTGAAAAAATAGCTCGCTATTAACAACAGCAATACAACTTATTTTTAGTTGAAAAATAATAAAAAGCTACACATAAGTGAGTAATTGTGATCACTGTAGCGATATTGTTTAAAATTGCATAAATTGAGTCATCTGTAGTAAACGGGTTTAAATTTTTAATTGAATTAACTTAATGAGTTAATCGCGGGAAGATGTTGCCAGGAATTTTGTAAATGGGCATTTGTATGTACCCCATTGATTTGGTGAATAGTTGAAGTGTTATGATAGACACTCAGAAACGGTTTTTTGTCATATAACTTATTGAAACTTCTTCCCAGGCTCGGCTTTTCCCATACTATCTTCAAAACATGCTTTTGAAATTAAAGAGCTTATATATTGTAACTGCTAATTAGTGGTAAATAGATTTTTTAGGATATTGATATACCCCTTGGATTTCAAGATGCATTGCGACGGCAAGGGAGCGAATCCCCGGGAGTATAGATAACGATGTGACCGGGGTGAGTGAGTGCAGCCAACAAAGAGGTAACTTGAAAGATAACGGGTATATTATCTTCTCAGTAAGAGAATCTATATTATATGTGAATTTATACTTTTAAGGAAAATAAGAATATACTTCAATTAAATTTAAATTGGGTACGATTGTGCATACGCCATTTAATGTAGCCTCTAATGGTGTAATTTAGATAAAATCCGGTAGTGAAATGGCTGAATTATTGAATTGATTCTAAAATTAACTCATTGTTATTTTAGATTTTTGTATATAAAAATTTTAATTTAGAGCATCATTAATAGTGTTTCAATAATAAATTTGATATATATAATTGTTTGTTTATATTTACAGAGTAAAAGTATCAATCAATAGATAATTTAGAAATTTAAATTATAGACTTATTTTGATTTTATCAAATAGTCATTGTTAATAGGTATATACCCTATGGATTTCAAGATGCATCGCGACGGCAAGGGAGTGAATCCCCGGGAGCATAGGTAACTATGTGACCGGGGTGAGCGAGAGCAGCCAACAAAGAGGCAGCTTGAAAGATGACGGGTATAGTGTCAATTATTTACTCTTTAAAATGGGATGGTTGTTATTCAGTAATATTTGTTATGGTTGAATGAAATATGGGTTAAAAACCGTCTCACTGGTTATTTCATTATTATAACTTCCTCAATGCTCCTTTGTTTTCACGGATAAGTATAATAAAGCGAGCTGTATTGTGGACATGTGCTACTGTTGAGTGTTTTTTCGCTCCAACTTTGTACTGAATCGCTATTTTACACGAACAAATGGTTGTTTCTCGGCACTGCTTGTTGGATTATAGGCGGTTACGTGACGCGTTTTTGGCATTATTGAGGTATAAAACAATGAGTGAGGCAGACGCCCGCCCGACAAACTTTATTCGTCAGATAATTGACGAAGATTTGGCAACTGGTAAACATACATCGGTACATACTCGTTTCCCGCCTGAACCCAATGGTTATCTGCATATTGGTCATGCAAAATCTATCTGTTTGAACTTCGGTGTTGCAAAGGACTATCAGGGGCAGTGTAATCTGCGTTTTGATGATACCAACCCAGTAAAGGAAGATGTTGAATACGTCGATTCTATTAAAAATGATGTTCAGTGGTTAGGTTTTGAGTGGAGCGGCGATATTCGCTACTCTTCTAATTATTTCGATACGCTGTATCAGTATGCTATTGAATTGATCAACAAAGGTCTGGCTTATGTTGATGAATTGAGTCCAGAAGAGATCCGTGAATATCGCGGCACGTTAAAAGAGCCGGGTAAAAATAGCCCATATCGTGACCGCACTATTGAAGAAAACTTGGTGTTGTTCGAAAAAATGCGTGCCGGTGAATTTGACGAAGGTAAAGCTTGTCTGCGTGCTAAAATTGATATGGCATCCCCTTTTATTGTGATGCGTGATCCGGTTTTGTACCGGATTAAATTTGCAGAACATCATCAGTGTGGTAACAAATGGTGCATCTACCCAATGTACGATTTTACTCACTGTATTTCTGATGCGCTTGAAGGTATTACACATTCGCTGTGTACGCTGGAGTTCCAGGATAACCGCCGCCTGTACGACTGGGTGCTGGAAAACATCACCATTGATTGTCGTCCACGCCAATATGAATTCTCGCGCTTGAACCTTGAATATACGGTTATGTCTAAGCGTAAGTTGAATCTGCTGGTGGCAGATAAGATTGTTGAAGGTTGGGATGACCCACGTATGCCAACGATCTCAGGCTTGCGTCGTCGTGGTTATACTGCCGCGTCTATTCGTGAATTTTGTTGTCGTATTGGTGTCACCAAGCAGGATAATAATGTGGAAATAGCGGCATTGGAATCTTGTATCCGTGATGATCTGAACGAAAATGCGCCTCGTGCAATGGCTGTTCTTGATCCGGTCAGATTAGTGATCGAAAACATGCCAGAAGGGGAGCAGATTTTGAGTATGCCTAATCATCCGAACAAGCCGGAGATGGGTAGCCGTGAAGTGCCATTTAGTCGTGAGATCTATATTGACCGAGCAGATTTCCGTGAAGAAGCGAACCGTCAATATAAGCGTTTGGTATTGGGTAAAGAAGTTCGTCTGCGTAATGCTTATATCATTAAAGCAGAGCGCGTTGAGAAAGATGCTGACGATAATATCACGACAATCTATTGCAGCTACGATGATCAAACGTTGAATAAAGATCCAGCGGATGGTCGGAAAGTGAAAGGTGTTATTCATTGGGTCAGTACGGTTCATGCGGTTGCTGCTGAATTCCGTCTGTATGATCGTCTGTTCTGCGTGCCGAATCCAGGTGCGGAGGATGATTTTCTGGCGACAATCAACCCAGAGTCACTGGTGATCCGTCGGGGTTTTGTTGAGCCAAGTTTATCTGATGCTAAATCAGAACAAACTTATCAGTTTGAGCGTGAAGGTTATTTCTGTGCTGATAGTTGTCACTCCAGTGCAGAAAATTTGGTATTTAACCGTACCGTTGGCCTGCGTGATACTTGGGCAAAAATTTCTCAGGATTAATTGAGATAATGAACTGTACCTCACAAGTTGGACACTTAATCCAGCATTGAGGTGCAGTTTTTTATGGCTAAATTTGTCATTACTAGAGAGGATTGAGTCATGGATAAACGGGGTGTCAGAATTACAGAATAAAGTCAAAGAGATTCATTATGTCATTTATGGGCATTTTCATTTCTCCTTTGGGAATAAATTATCTGCCATGAAATCGACAAAAGCTCTGACTTTAGGTAGTACCCAACGGTTAGATGGCCAGAGAACACGGAAGGTGCTTGAAGTACCCGCCCACTTATCCAAGATTGTTAACAATGTACCGCTAGCTAATGCTTGTTTAACGGTAAAATCAGGCAAACAGGCTATGCCGTGGCCTTGAATCGCCATGTGTAGCAGTGTTTCGACATGATTGCTGGTTATTTTTGCCTGAAGATGTATGTCTATTTCGGATCTTCCTAAGCACAGCGGCCATTTCTCTAGAAGGCCGGTAGTGGGAAAACGATGCATCAAGCAGGCGTGGTGTAGTAACTCTCCGGGGTGTGATGGCTTACCATGTTGTGCAAAGTAGCTTGGAGCACCAACATAGACGAAATGGCTAGAGCCTATACGTTTGTTCATCAGTCGTGAATCGTTGAGTTCTCCAGTGCGAATCACGGCGTCGAAGCCTTCATCGATAACATCAACTAATCGATCACTAAAATCCAGTTCCAGCTCTATCTGTGGGTAACAAGTCGCAAAAGCAGATAATACGGGTAACATCAGGTTACTGAGCAATGGCAAACTCACTCGCAGGCGGCCTTGAGGGGCAGAGATAGAGCTTAATAGTTCATTTTCCGCAGTGGAAATCTCGTCGAGGATGCGTTTGCAGCGCTCAAGGAACAGTGTGCCTTCAGCCGTCAAACTGACGCTACGGGTGCTACGTTGGAGCAGGCGGACACCTAATTTATCCTCTAATCGGGATATGCTTTTGCTAACGGACGAAGGAGAGAGTCCGAGTTGCCGGGCTGCGGTTGCAAAACTACGAGCTTCGGCGACATGGATGAAGATCATGAATCCACTCAAATTATTCATTTGGGCCTCCTGGGATTTTTTTAGGTCACTATTGGTGACAAGAAAGTCACTTCAGAAGTGATTTTAGGTCTATTTATCCACTATTAGCTAATCTGTAGTATGAAATAAAATTTATCTTTATTGGCTGCTATATAGCGGAAAGCCACACAGATTCAAGGCTGAAAGAAAATTGAAATGGCTATGAAAACTAAAATAGACATAGGATCGAGTGTAAATAAAGTTTCACTTGTCCTGACTGCTGGTCTTGTTGCCGCGTTTATCCCTTTGAATACAGTGCACAGTAGAACTGAGTTGGGTCATTAACTTACCTACGGCTTTACAGCAATCTCTGTTAAGAGATTGATAGGGTTGCATAAACATAGAACTAATATTTTTGGCTTGAGAAGAGCTTGTATATCATCTATTTCATCGGTTGAATGCTACTAAAAGGGTTTATTATGGAACTCACTATCAATACTCAAAACGAGCTTAAAGAAGAGACCGGTTATTTTTTATCTCCATTATGGGAAGACGTTTTCTCTAAAGTGTTATTGGAGGAGCTTAATTCGAATATATTTTTGGTCGCTTGCCGCTCTGGCCAGGTGGACCAGAATTTATTAAGAAAGTTTATGATCCAGCACCATTACTATTCACAATATTTCACTCGTTATCTGTGTTCATTGATGGGAGGTTTAGCAGATCAAAAAGATTTTATGCTGCTTTCTCATAATCTGTTGGAAGAGCTAACAGGAACCGATGCAGCAAAGATATCTCATGCAGAGTTATATAAAAAAGCGATGGCGGCTATTAACGCTGTTCCTAAAAGTGATTCGATTCTTAATAGTACTCAACAACTGATTGATGCCATGTTTCGCCACTGTCGCAGTGATGATTCTCTAAGAGGGCTTGCGGCACTGTGTTTAGGTGCTGAGGCGATCGTACCTTTAGTTTATGGCCCAATTTTAGATGCTTTGCAATTAATAAAGGCACCTGATGATGCATTACATTTCTTTAGAATCCATGTTGAAGAGGATGAAGATCATGCAATTGCGATGAGAAAAATTATTGATCGAATGATTGAAGAGAGACCTTACCGAAGGGGGGATGTTATTGCGGTTGGTGAAGAAATGGTGCGTTTTCGCATTGGGATGCTTAATGAACTATATCAAAGTAATATCAGGATAAATACAGATGTAACGACGCTTTTATCCGAGTGTGATTGAGATATTTTGCGCACATAATGACATGTACAGTAAAGGTACTTGATATAGTTTCTAGTGATGAAATATCAGCATAGAGTGTTGGTGGGTATATTTTTGGCAAAATAAGCAATATAAACAATTGTAATTATATATAATGTAATAATTATTGGATTGAACTCGTATAATGTAAAAAATAAAAAAACGAAATTAGTAATTATTGACTCTATTGAATGGAGAGTTAAATTTAGATGTAAATATTGTTGGACAATAAATTATTCAGCTAATATTGGAAAAGGTCGAAAAGAAATACTATATTATAGAACATGTCATTGTTGTGAATAGTTTCGATCAAATTTCCCCGATGGCAATAGGTAAAGTTCTGAAACCTAAGTAAGGGATATTTCTTCTAAAATTCTTGATAAATATGAAAGAAATAAAGAATTTCCAGATGGGATTTTAAAAATTGTTAATTATATACCTTATGGATTTCAAGAAGCAACTTGAGAGATGACGGGTATAAATCCAGTAATTAGAGTTGATTATGGCGAAGGTAAAATATTGTGAATGGAGGTTTTTATGAAAAGACGGTTATTGCAGCTGTAAAAAGATTGATTCTTGCTGAATCTCCCGATGTCTCTGAGTTTGAACGTATGGAGTGGTTATTTAACATTCACAAAGATGTGTTCCCACCAACTCACTTTCAGTCCACCGGTATTTTTACTAAGAATTTAGGATACCTCTTTTTTGTAATTAAGCTACAGAGTCAGAGTTATTGTTGTTATGACAGCATGAGAAGGGGATTGTCAGGTTATTGTTTATTATATTAAGGAAACGATAAAGAATACCTTGTTTAGTATAGTGTGATATAAAGTGAATAAATTCGTTTCTGTTGAATATGGCGATTTATTTTAAATGTTAAAAAATAGTGAAAATTTTGATGTTATTTTTTTGAATTCTAATTTTTATTTATTCTTGAAAGATGACGGGTATATACCCTATGGATTTCAAGATGCATCGCGGCGGCAAGGGAGTGAATCCCCGGGAGCATAGCAAACTATGTGACCGGGGTGAGCGAGTGCAGCCAACAAAGAAGCAACTTGAAAGATAACGGGTATAACTATTTTGTTTTATATGAGGAGATAGGAAAAGGAGATAATTCACAGATATATAAATTTTTTAATTAATATATACCCTATGGATTTCAAGATGTATCGCGACGGCAAGGGAGCGAATCCCCGGGAGCATAGAGAACTATGTGACTGGGGTGAGAGAGTGCCGCCAACAAAGAGGCAACTTGAAAGATAACGGGTATATTTGGCCTGAAATATTTATTGCCATTAATCATTATTAAGGAGAGTATATTTTGACTTCGGAAAATATTTCTGTATCACCCGTTGCCATCGTTGGTGGTGGACCCGTTGGTCTAATGTTGGCTTTATTCCTGGATTTATATGGTGTTCGTTCCGTTATCTTTAATTTGGAGGAAGAGACCCGATGGCAGCCTAAAGGCAGTACCCATAGTGCCCGTATTATGGAGCATTTTCGTCGTGTAGGTATATCTCAGCCTATTCGGTCATTAGGCGTGCCAAAAGAGTTCCCTTTGGATGTATCATATTTTACCAAGTTTAATGGATGGGAGCTTGCACGGATTACGTTACCGTCGGAAATGGAGAAAATGTCTATGCGCGAAAATGCGGCTTCGACAGATCCCGTTCCAGAACCAATAATACGTGCAAATCAAATGTATGTTGAAAGGTTTCTACTACAACATGCAAAGAGTCGTCCAAATATCATAATAAGATATGGCTGGCGCGTTAAAGATTTTGTCCAGTATAAAGATGAAGTAAAACTTTATGCGGAGCATATTGATGGAAAGTATGCTGATGAAGTCTGGCAAGCAGCATATATGGTTGGGTGTGATGGCGGACAGAGCTTTGTTCGATCTAAGCTTGGTATCGTTTACGAAGGAACCGTTGAAGCTAAGGCAGGTTTTCTAACGGGTGGAATGGTTTCCAGTTATATTCGTGTTCCTGGAATTCACCAGGGATTATTACGAGAAAAAAAATCTTGGATATACAATATTGTCTCCCCTAGGGAAAAGATGTTATTTATCTGCCTGGACGGTGAAGATGATTTTTTATTTGTGACCCAGAGTAAAGATGGAAAAGTTATCGACGATTTGGAAGTTGTTCGCATAGCGCAGGCAGGAATAGGTTCAGATGTTGAGGTATTAGTCCTTGGCAATACGATATGGAAAGGCGGTGTTGCTCTCGTTGCTGATAAATATTCTGAGGGTAGGGTATATTTAACAGGAGATTCTATTCACTTATTTGCTCCCACCGGTGGTTTTGGCATGCATACAGGGATCGACGATGCTAGCAATTTAGCTTGGAAAATTGTTGCGTCTATAAATGGTTGGGCAGGTAATGCGTTAATGGATTCTTATGAAAGCGAGCGTCGTCCAATTGCATGGAGGAATACTGCCGCTGCACGTTCTTATACCCGGCAGACAGCATCACTATATGTGCCTGCAAATTTGGAAGATGCGGATTATGCAGGTGATCTGGCGCGTGAAAAAATTAATACTGAGCTAAGTCATTTTCGCTGTCAATTTACTTCTATCGGTGTGGAACTTGGTGCCCGATATGATAGTTCTCCTCATATTATTAATAGCGATCCCGTACCGGATGATGATTGGCTTAATTATAAACCAAGTGGTGTACCCGGAGGGAGATTGCCGCATTTATGGCTCACACCTATTTCTGGCACCAGAGTATCTCTGTTCGATATTTTAGGCACCGGGTTTAGTTTGCTTCGGGTAGGATCTCATTTTCCCGATATATCTGAATTATTAGCTCAGGCATCTCAACGTAAAATTCCGGTCAAGATTATTGATCTTCCCGGTCATGATGCTTGGCAATTATATCAAACCAGGCTCCTTTTGGTGCGTCCTGACCAATATATTGCCTGGAGAGGTGATAGAGTTCCTGACAACATAGGTTCAATATTGGATAAAATTGTCGGTAGGTAAGTAAGGGATGATTTTCTGGGATGAAGATATTAACGCTAATGAAATAGGGCTCACAATATGATGGTTAAGGCGGATGTTTTTATGGCAGGTACAGCCCTTCTGGTAATACCTATACCCTATGGATTTCAAGATGCATCGCGACGGCAAGGGAGCGAATCCCTGGGAGCATAGCAAACTATGTGACCGGGGTGAGTGAGTGCAGCCAACAAAGAGGCAACTTGAAAGATGACGGGTATAGAACGATAATATAGTTCAACTACCACTATTATTACGCAGAATGATGCAGTTAATATTATAAAAAAACTTATCGGTAATTTTGATGGCACTTCTTATGCGTTTGTCAGAAATCACGGACATATGACATGGTATTGCTAGGATAATTAGAGAAGATAGGCAGAAATGATAACTAAGATAAAATATATTGAGTATTATTTCAATATAGTTAAAAAATACAAATTTTACAATAAACTACAATATTAGAGGTAATTATAGTGAAAAAAACGTTTTTCTCATCTGGAGACTTTGGCAAAGTTCCCGGAGAATTAATTGAAGATAAGCCGACTCAATTGATTCATGAAAATGTATTGAACTCTGAAGTGAGTCAAGATTTGAATTTCTCAAATGAAAGGCGCCATAAAGTGGCTATGGTTAATTTACCCAGTAAAGTTCTCAGTATGACTCTGGGAGGGTTACAACCTGGGCAATCGACCCGTAAACACAGACATAGTTATGAAACTATAATATATATCGTTAATGGGGAGGGATATTCACTCATTGGCGAACAACATATTTCATGGAAAGCCGGTGATGCGATATATGTTCCTGTATGGGCATGGCATCAACATGTCAATAGTGGTGCTATTGATGAAGTATTCTATATTGCATGTGAGAATGCGCCAATGTTGCAAAACTTAGGTCTTGCTGTTCGTGAAGAGCTTTGAATTTAAGTAAGTATAGGTTTTATAGATTGTATTTAAAAACAGATAATGATTTCACCGGGGTAGAGGTTTATTAGCAGTATCCCGGTGGTTTATACCCGTCATCTTTCAAGTTGCCTCTTTGTTGGCTGCACTCACTCACCCCGGTCACATAGTTTGCTATGCTCCCAGGGATTCGCTCCCTTGCCGCCGCGATGCATCTTGAAATCCATAGGGTTTATATATATTAATTGCATCTCAATTATTGAATTTATTATCCAGTTAAACTCTGATCATTTAATGATTTTCTATAATAGAAAAACAAATCACAATTGGTAGTTTATTTTTTTAAATATTATCATCGGTAAATAATTTTATATCTATTTTAGTTGGAAAGTATTTGTATTAATCGATCTATTTTCTAGTATGTTTTTTATATTGTTAATCTTTCGTTTTTTTATTATTTTCTATTTTTATATCAATGAGATATATAACTTTTATCTCGTTCCTTTTTAATGTGTTCTCTGTCATGTTTTACAAAAAATCCTTTTTTTACTATTGATAATTCGTGATGCGAAAAATAATCTTTATAGATGTTGATTAGATGATTTTAATTTTATTTCTTAATGTAATGTTTTTTATTTTATAAATCGATTTACATTTTTTGCAGTAATTTTATGGTTACATATGGCGTAAAGATTGGCATTTTTTTCCAAAACGAGAAAGCGATTAAATTTAACGTCATCATGCCGTTTATTGTCTTCTCATGGCTCGTTGTTGCTGCTCTTAGTGCCTATGAGCAGTGGCTTACCTTACATAACTTTTGTGTTTGAAAGAGGTAATAATGAAGAAATTTAAATTGCATACATTAGCAGCACTGACTGCAACTGTTGGACTTATGAGTTCTGCATATGCTTCCCAAACAGCGCAGCAAGTGGTTGATGCACTGAGTCAATTAAAAGTTAATTATAAGGTTGTTGATAATCAGGCAGGAGATCACGGCGTTAACTGTGCGGTACTGGGGGCAGATTGGGCTAAATGTAATCGAGTGGATATTACTTTAACCAATGGTAATCAGGCGATTGATTCTGTTGACTGGGCGATTTATTTCCACAGTATTCGCCAGGTCCTGAGCGTGGATAATGAACAGTTCAAAATCACGCGTATTACGGGCGATTTACATAGACTGGAACCAACCGAAAAATTCACCGGTATTAAAGCTAATGAGCAGGTAAAACTGCCGTTTATTGGAGAATACTGGCAGATTTACAGCACTGATTTTCTACCTCGCTGGTATGCAACGTCGGGTGATGCGAAGCCTAAGGTGCTTGTTAGTACGGATACAGAAGATCTAAGTCAATTCTTATCTGCTTTCACCGATGATCAATGGAAACGCACACAGACAGATAACAATATTTTGATGACGCCTGAAAATCGTTATATGAAAAATTTGCAGGTCAAAAAGGTTGGATCAGAGAAGTTGCGTGGGCAAATTATCCCGACACCAAAAGAGGTTCAGATTTTTCCCGAGGATGCTGATTTATCTGGCGGGGTGAGACTGGAATTGGGTGGTTTAAATGACGAGGCAGTTATTCTTGTCAGAAAACGTTTTACTGATCAAGGCATTAAATTAGAGGATAGTGGTTATTCAGTGGCGACTCAGATTGTCTCTTCAGAGTTTCCTGGCGATTGGCAGGTTAAAGGGGCTTACCGTCTGAATGTTACCCAGAATGGGGCACAAATTGTTGCTTTTGACCAATCAGGGGTGTTTTATGGTCTTCAATCTCTGTTGTCATTAATTCCTGTTGATGGCGATAGGAAGATTGCTACTTTGACGGCAAAAGATGCGCCCCGCTTTGAATATCGTGGGGCACTCCTTGATGTAGGGCGTAATTTCCACAGTAAACAGGCTGTTTTGCGTTTGCTTGACCAAATGGCAAGTTACAAGCTGAATAAATTCCATATTCATCTGTCTGATGATGAAGGTTGGCGTTTGGAAATTCCTGGATTACCTGAGTTGACGGAAGTTGGCAGCCAGCGGTGTCATGATTTAAGTGAAACTCAATGTTTATTACCACAGCTGGGTTCAGGCCCTGATAATAACAACATGGGTAGCGGATATTTCAGCCGTCAAGATTACATTGATATTCTGAAATATGCCAAAGCCCGTTATATCGACGTTATTCCTGAAATTGATATGCCAGCCCATGCTCGTGCCGCCGTTGTTTCTATGGAAGCCCGCTATAAGAAATTAATCGCTCAGGGGAATGTGAAAGGGGCGAATGAATATCGTTTGCTCGATCCAACGGATACCACCAGAGCAACATCGGTTCAGCTCTATGATCGTCGCAGTTATTTGAACCCGTGTATGGATTCTTCAAAGCGGTTTGTTGAGAAAGTTATAGGTGAAATTGCTGCTATGCATAAAGCAGCAGGTTCACCATTGGAGACTTGGCATTTTGGGGGAGATGAAGCGAAGAATATCCGTTTGGGGGACGGATTCCAGGATAAAAATGGTCCTATCGTACCGGGTAAGGGCATCATTGATAAAAGTGCGGAAGATAAGCCGTGGGCTAAGTCTCAGATTTGTCAGAAGTTGATAGAACAGGGTGTTGTGAAAGACATTGATCATATTGCCAGTTATTTTGCAATTGAAGTCAGCAAAATTGTGAATGCTAATGGTATTGAGAGGATGCAGGCATGGCAGGATGGTTTAAAACATGCTGGCAGTGCTAAAGATTTTGCCACCCAACGCGTTGGGGTGAATTTCTGGGACACTCTCTACGATGGCGGCTTTGATTCAGTCAATGATTGGGCGAATAAGGGCTATGACGTGGTGATATCTAGCCCGGATTATATTTATCTGGATATGCCATATGAAGTTCATCCACAAGAACGTGGCTATTATTGGGCGGCTCGCTTTAACGATGAAGCTAAGATCTTTAGTTTTGCGCCCAATAACATACCGCAAAATGCTGAAACTTCCGTTGACCGTGATGGTAATGCATTCAGTGCGAAAAGTGATAAACCGTGGCCGGGTGCCTATGGGCTTTCAGGTCAAGGATGGAGTGAAACGGTTCGGACTGATGAGCAGATGGAATATATGATTTATCCGCGCTTGTTGCCGCTAGCAGAACGGGCATGGCACCGGGCCGGTTGGGAGTTGGATTATATTCCGGGCCAGGTATATAAGCGTGGAGAAACGTATAAAGTCGATATAGATGCGCTTAATCGTGACTGGGCTCGGTTCGCTAACCTGATGGGGCAACGTGAGCTTAGTAAACTGGATAAAGCGGGCATTGCTTACCGTCTACCGGTTCCGGGGGCTAAGGTAAAACGTGGCATTTTGCGGGCTAATGTTGCTTTGCCTGGGTTGGTAATCCAGTATTCGACGGATGGCGGTCATAACTGGGAAGTTTATAACAACCATAAACGTCCAAGAGTGAAAGGTGATGTGTTGATCCGTTCTGTCAGCCCGGACGGTAAACGTTACAGTCGAATTGATAATGTAAAGGCATGATAATGTTGTAGCAAGA
The DNA here is from genome assembly GCF_035181445.1 of Photorhabdus africana. Classification (NCBI taxonomy): domain Bacteria; kingdom Pseudomonadati; phylum Pseudomonadota; class Gammaproteobacteria; order Enterobacterales; family Morganellaceae; genus Photorhabdus; species Photorhabdus africana. The sequence goes on along the minus strand of NZ_JAXBVE010000023.1, from coordinate 12,925 downwards.
GGGGAACCCTGGCGGGTTCCCCTCTCTAGGTGGATAAAAACTCAGGCGTGAATTACTTCTCGTCATGTGCACTACTATCTTCGCGGCAATTACCGGCAGAGCAGTGACCATATAAATAAAGACTGTGGTTTGAAAGCTTAATCCCATAACGCTCAGCAATGTTCTTCTGGCGTCTTTCGATATATTTGTCACTGAATTCAATGACTCTACCACAGTCCAGACAGATTAAATGGTCGTGGTGGTGTTGTTGAGTGAGTTCAAAAACCGATTTGCCACCCTCAAAGTTATGACGGGTGACAATACCGGCATCATCAAACTGATTCAACACGCGGTAGACAGTAGCAAGTCCAATCTCTTCACCGTTATCAATCAGTTTTTTGTAGAGATCTTCCGCACTGACATGGTGGTATTCAGGCTCCTGTAACACTTCCAATATTTTCAGACGAGGAAGTGTAACTTTAAGTCCAGCATCTTTTAATGCCTTATTGTTGTCGGTCATGCGGATTCAGTCCTGTTACTTAGTAAAGTGAACTTAGTGATACTTCAAAAAGTACCAGTGAGTTATCAGATTATGATTATAGGCATGGCTAATGAAAATGAAAACCACGTTAACCTTAACTTTCATTATACATTTTGCCAGGATAATCGTTTATAAAACGCAGGAATAACCTTACTATTTATCATGTTTAGGCTATTTTTTGTCATTTTTCGTAATAAAAAGCGGATCTAAGCCGTGTTTTGACAAAAGTAATAGCCTTTGAATGCGATCCCTCAGGGTGAGTGAAGCGAGTCACTTCTCACCTACCGTGGGTTCACTATTGATAAGAAATGACCTGCACCAATTACGTTTACTGGGATAGGCCGCTATCCTGCAAGAATTTCTGACAAACTCAGCTCTTCGTAGATCTGTTTAGTCCAGGCATTAACACGCTCTTCTGTTAATTCTGGTTGGCGGTCTTCATCAATAGCAAGCCCGATAAAATGGCTATCATCAGCCAGACCTTTTGATTCTTCGAAGTGATAGCCCTCGATTGGCCAATGACCAACAATAATGGCACCGCGGGGTTCAATAATGTCACGGATAGTTCCCATAGCATCACAGAAATATTCCGCGTAATCTTCCTGATCACCACAACCAAAAAGGGCGACCAATTTCCCTTCAAAATCGATCTCTTCCAGAGTAGGGAAGAAATCATCCCAGTCGCACTGTGCTTCACCGTAGTACCAGGTAGGGATGCCGAGCAGCAGAATATCGAACTGTTCGATATCTTCCTTGCTGCTCTTGGCAATATCATGAACTTCTGCAATATCGGAACCCAGAATTTTTTGGATCTTTTTGGCAATATTTTCTGTGTTGCCGGTATCGCTGCCAAAAAATATACCTATAATTGCCATAGGATAATATAACCTCTTGTTTTATTTGTGTATTTCTGTATGAGATATACGTATAAAATGTTAAAAATCAGTAAAAAAGGTTCTGATTGTATAAATAAAAAAGCAAAATCCTATTCTGACTAAACAGTCAGGACAATTCTGTCAAATTTGTGTGATTTCGTGCCTTCAATGCTATCAAGTCGTGGTGTTACTTTCTGCTAACTGGGCCAGCAAAATTTGCTCAATAAGTTCACTGCGGCTGATATTGCGTTGTTGTGCAAGAAAGTTAAGTGCATCTACTGCATCAGCATTTATTTTCAGCTCCACACGACGCAGACCACGCACTTTATCACGGCGAAGTTGGTTACGCTTGTTGACTCTGAGTTGTTCATCCCTGGAAAGTGGGTTGGTTTTTGGGCGCCCCGGTCTGCGTTCATTTGCGAACAAATCCAGAGTGGTGCGATCCATTTGTTCTTTTGCCATAAATTCAATTAGTAAAGGGCGTATACCATAAAATATAGCACGCCATGATACCCCAGCTTCTAGTGTATCGCTACTGCCTGACAAAGATAAAAGCGGCGTCATTGCTTATCTGTAAAGGATTGTGGTTGAGCTTCCGTTTTAGCGGTGCTGGTATTTTCTACGGTACTCTATTGGTGTTAACCCATTAAGTTTCTTGAATAACTCTCTGAAATAGCGAGTATCTTCATAGCCAACTTCATGGCTGATTTCTTCTATGGTCTTATTCGATTTTTCTAACCGGCATTTCGCCAGAGATAGGCGAATCTGTTGGATATATTGAATAGGTGTCTGGCCGGTTGCAGTCTTAAAGCGCCGCTTCATCTGTCTTTCACACAGATGAATTTTATCGGCCAAATTGCCAACCGATAATCTGTCTGATGGAGCAGAATGCATCCAGTCTTGTAGTTTGTGGATTAATGTATCTGAATGTTGGCGATAGGGTACAAAACTTGCGAGAGTATGAGAGGGAAGGCCTTCCATATTACCAAATATGAACTGACTACAGGTTTCCCTGGTATTTTGACCATATATCTGTTCAATAATATGCATCATGACATCGTTGTATTCATAGGTGCCGGAAGTGCAAAAAATATTGTTATCGCTGGTGACTTTTATTTCTGAATGTAACTGTACTTGCGGAAACATGTCCTTGAATAAGCTGGTAAATAGCCAGTGTGTGGTGGCTTTTCGGTTATTGAGTAAATTAGCTTTAGCCAGTACAAAAGAACCTGTACAAACGGAGACGATAGGAACATTTTTTTCTTCCATCATCTGGAGCCAATCTAAGGTTTCTTGAGTACAAAGATCGAAATCGCAATAAGGGGCCCCAATTGAACCCACCAGGACAATATCTGTTTGTTTTATTTCTCCTATGAGTTTATTGGGTTTTAGCCGGACACCACCCATCCCGACAGCATCCTGATTATCCTGTGTGACAATATTGATTTCTGGCTCCGGCGCTCCGGCTAAACGAGCGGCAGTGGTTAAAATTTCTATTGGGCCAGTGATAGAAGTCAGAGATCCTCCTGAAAATACTAACACGCTTAAAGAAACTGGATTCCTGTCCATAAGAATTCTCCAACTTAAAAATTAAGATGTATCAAGATATTTCATTATCTAACATCTTAATAACTTATTGTAACAATTTGAATAATTTAATTACATTGAGTTATTTTTTTTGAACAAACAAGTAAAATAAAAAATAATTTCAGCCAAAACTTATTCCGTCTTTGTTAAGAGTTGGCTGAATTGCCATTTAGTTTTCGCCAATTTGTTGATGCCACAGATGCGCGTATAAGCCGCCTTGCTGGAGCAATTGGTCATGTGAGCCAAATTCGATAATTTGCCCCTGATCTAACACACAGATTTTATCCGCGTGGCGAATTGTATTGAGCCTGTGAGCAATACTGATCACTGTTCGGTTACGGCATATTTCGTCCATATTTGCCATGATTGCCGCTTCAGATTCATAGTCCAATGCTGAGGTAGCTTCATCAAGGATCAGGATGGTTGGGTTGACCAAGAGCGCTCTTGCTAATGCGATTCTCTGTCTTTGACCACCTGAAAGATTGACTCCTTTCTCCCCAACTGGATGCGCAAAACCGTGAGGAAGGGATTGAATAAATTCAATGGCCCCGGCTAACTCAGCGGCACGATAGACTTCTGCATCTGTTGCGTTGGGCTTACACAGCCGAATGTTATCGGTGATGCTGCCAGAAAACAGGATACTTTCCTGGAGCACAACACTCATATTGCGGCGTAAAGAGACGGGATCAGCAATCGCTAAATCCATGCCATCAATCAAAACTTGTCCATGTTGAGGTACGTATAACCTTTGTAGCAAACGGGTGAGAGTACTTTTACCTGAACCGGACGGTCCAGTTATACCAATAAATTGACCCGATTTTATCAATAACGACAGGTTAGCCAGAACTTCCGGCGTGTCGTCATGGTAGCGGAAGCGAATATTTTTGAATTCAATTTGGCCTTCCAGCTCAGGTACAGAAGCCAATCCCTGTTTACTGTTTTCCATTGGCTCATCAAGAATATCCCCCACACGTTTCAAGGCGATTAACGTATGCTGAAAATCCTGCCAAACCTGTGCGAGCCGGAGGATAGGTTGCGTGACGTGTCCGGCCAGCATATTGAAGGCGATAAGTTGCCCCGGAGTCAGTTCACCGCGTAAGACTTCTGTCACCCCCCACCATAGGAGGATCGCGGCAGTAAATTTCTGGACAAAATCGATTCCCTGTCCTGCGATTAAACCGCTTTTTTGTGCCGCGAAGCTTTTAGTCAACTGCTGGCTGAGAATACGTTGCCACTGATGTAAGAAACGGTTTTCAGTCGCGGTGGTTTTGATGGTTTCAATCCCTGTGACGGCTTCAGTCAGAAAGCTTGTTGCATTTGCATCGGTTTCATATTCTGCTTCTACTTTGCGGCGAATAACCGGCCCGGCGACTACCCAGAATATGAAGTAAACAAAAAGTGAGCCAATAACAATCCAGGTTAGTATCCAGGCATAATAAAACATGATGCCAATAAACATGATGACGAAAATTAAATCCAGCATCAGCATCAGGGTAGAGCCTGTCAGAAACTGGCGGATTTGAGACATTTCTCTGACTCTGGCAATGATCTGCCCTGTTTGCCGTTGCTTAAAATATTGCAGTGGCAATCCTGCCAGATGACGATACAGTCGCCCAGAGAGCTCAGAATTTATCTGGCTTGCCATGTGCCCAAACACGGTGTTGCGCATAAAGCTATACAAGGGTTCGGCAAGGGCGATAGCGAGCATAGCCATACCTAATACATGCAGGCTAGATAAACTTCGTCCTACTAATACCTTATCGATGATGTTTTCAAACAAGATCGGACTGGCCAGTGCAAATAACTGGAGAACTATGGCAAACAAAAACAGATCTCTTATCTGACTTTTCTGGCGGAAAATGGAGGGATAAAACCAGCTCAGGCCGAATTTGACATGTTTTTTAGTTAATTCCTGATCTGCGATTAAAAGAATCTTATATGCATTCTCTTTATTACCCGTAGATGTAGATAAGGAAAGCGATTGCGTTTGTTCAGTCACAGGATCGAGGATGGTAATATTGTCATTCTCGATTTTAATGAGTACCCACCACTGTTGTTCCAGTTCGATCAATGCCGGTAAGGGTAATGTTGGCCCTGTGTTGACAGTTAATCGCTCAATTTTACTGTGTAGCCCAATAGCGTTGGCGGCTTCACGCAGCTGTAAGTCACTCAGATATAAGGAGTCAAAACCCAGGCTGTGTTGAAGTTGATCGACAGTAGCTGACTTATGAAATTGTTTCCCCACATAGACGATGCAATTCAGCGCCTGATTATGAGTGTAGTTACTGGAATCAGTAGCAGAAAAAGGTAATAGGTTCACGATTATTTCTCCCTCAATGCTTCAGATTGATACTCTCTGATAGGACTCAGGAGATAATCGATAACACGGCGTTGGTCGGTTTTGATTTCAGCGACGATTGACATACCTGGGGTAATTTCAACCTGGGTATCGTCTATGGCAATGCTATTACGTTTAAGGCTCACTTGAGCAGGAAAGACCAATCCTAACTGTTCATCGGTGGTTGAGTCTCTGGATATGCTCAGCAGTTCACCGTCGATAGTGCCATAACGCGTATATGGGAAGGCATCGATCTTAATGGTGACTTGTTGCCCAGAATAAACAAATCCGGCATCTTTGTTTAAAATTTGCACTTCCGCCAACTGCACATTGTCATCAGGAACGATCACCATCAAGTTTTGTGCCGGTTGCAGTACCGCGCCTAATGTATGGACGCTGAGTTGTTGAACTGTTCCTGTGACGGGGGAGCGAATGACTTCAAGTTGCTCCCGTACCTGAGCTTTTGCCAGCTCTTGCTCTAAAACGACCAATTGAACTTCGGCCTGTTTTCTTTTATCAAACCATTCGCGCTCTTTTTGTGTTTTCAGGCTGTTTAAGCGTTCTGCCAGGCTAATATATTGCGATTGCAGAACATGAAGCTCCGCATTTTGTTGGGCAATCAGGCGTTCTGTTTCCAGAAACTCTTTTTCCTGTTCAAGGTATTCAACTTTACTGATCACTTGTTTTTGACTTAAGGTTTGACGTGCTTTTAAACGCTGGCTGATATTTTGCCGGAGCTTAGTGAGTGCATTGATATCGCTTTTTCGTGATTGTTGAGAAGAGAGATTGACGTTCATCTCTGCTTTCAGATTTGTTACAACAGCTTCGTATTCTCTTTTCTCCCGGGAATAGTTTTCAGCAACTTGTGCTTGTTGAGATGTCGGCAAAGCCTGAAACAGTTCCTGTTCTGTCGGTTCCTGCTCTTCTGTCAAAGCCTGATAACGGATTTTTTCGTGGGTTTGATATTCGATCTGCTTTAATAACCGGATGATATCTTGGTTAACACCGAGTGTATTGAGTGTCAGAAGTGGGGCGTCTTTCTCTACCCGCTGCCCATTCTGAACATGGATAGCGGTCACCCGGCTCTGTTCGTATGCTTGAATTATCTGAGAACGGCCAGAGACAATCAGGCGACCGGTTGCGGTTGCCTGAACATCTAACTTACCCAGATAGGCCCAGAGTAAGGCTATGATAATGCCGATACTGAGCGTTATTGCGGTGTAACGGGCAAAAGGTGACGGTGGTCGTTGTGACAATGCTAAATGTGTCGGTAAAAAGTCATAGTGCTGCGGACAAGGGCGCAACCGGGTTTTAATTTTATTCTTAAAAGCTTTAATCATGACAAGGTACCTCCTGTTTTAATTCTTGTTGTAACTGCCAGAGCTTCCGGTACTGTCTACCGTGGTTAAGTAGCTGTTCATGAGAGCCTTGTTCGATAATTTCCCCCTGATTAAGCACAATGATGCGATCACAATGACGTACAGTTGAAAGGCGGTGTGCGATTGTGATAACGGTTCTGCCTTGGGCAATTTCTGCCATATTGGATTGAATGCGTGATTGTGATTCATCATCAAGCGCACTGGTTGCTTCATCAAGAATGAGAATTTTGGGGTTAGTCAGGAGAGTTCGGGCAATAGCTAGCCGCTGACGTTGACCGCCGGATAAAGATTGTCCGCCTTCTGCGATAGTTGTGTCATATCCCATCGGCAGCTTGAGAATAAATTCATGAGCACCTGCCAGCTTAGCGGCTTTAATCACGGCTTCCAGGTTGGCGTCAGGTTTTGACTGGGCAATATTTTCATATACCGTTTTGTTAAATAAGAAATTTTCTTGTAGAACCACACCGACTTGCTGTCTGAGTGTTTCAATATTGAAATTTTGTAATGGGATTCCATCTAAGGTAATTGCGCCTATTTCTGGGGTATAAAGGCGGAGTAATAAACGAGCCAATGTACTCTTTCCTGAACCAGAGGCACCGATAATACCAATGGTTTCTCCGGCTCTGATATCGAGCGTCAATCCTTTAATCGTTGGTGGAATATCGGGTTGATAGCGAAAAACAACATGGTTAAATGAGACTGCTCCTTGCAGTGTGATTTGCTTCTGGCCGGATTGTTGTTCGGTTGGCAGGTTTAACATATCTCCTAACTTATCGACGGCTACCCGCGTTCTGATAAATTGTCCCCATAGTTCTACTAATCTGGCTAATGGTTGGGCTGTGTGATTTACCATCATATTGAAGGCGATCAACTGACCGATGGTCATTTGCAGTGATAAAACCTCTGATGCGCCTAACCAGAGAATTGCCGCATTGGTCACTTTTTGCAGTAGCATAACAATATGGTTTGAGCGATTACCCAGTTGCTGTACTGCATAACTAGTATCGACCATCTTCTCAGTCTGGCTATCCCAACGGCGAACGAATTTGGGCTCTACCGCCAGACTTTTCAGGGTTTCAGCACCAGAAACCGTTTCAGTCAGAAAAGAGGTATTTATTGCTGCATGGGTGAATTGTTGTTCAACGGCTTTTTCCATACGAGGCGTCACCCACCATGCCAAAATGGCATAAAAAGGGAAGGTTGCGAGAAAAATCCAAGTTAGTAGGCCGGATAACAGGCTCATCACGTAGATGAAAATAAACATAAATAGAACATCGACAGATAAGGTGAACATTGAGCCGGTCAGGAACTCTCTAACGGTATCCAGTTCACGCACCCGAGTAACAATAGCTCCCACTTGGCGGGATTTAAAAAAGAGTAAAGGTAGCCCGAACAGATGCCGGACTAGTTTTAATCCCAGTTTGATATCAATGCGGTTTGCGGTGTGAGCGTATTGGTATTCTCGTAATCCACGCAAAATCACCTCGATGATGCCGGCGATGATTAAGCCAAAGACTAATACATCAAGTGTTGATAGCGTTTGATGGATTAAGACCTTATCCATTACCACCTGAATAACTAAGGGAGAAATTAGCGCAAGAATCTGTAACACAAAGGAAAATAACAGTATCTCACATAGATTTTTCTTTTGTGCCAGAAATTCTGGAATAAACCAACGGATGTTAAATTTAGCTTGTTTCTGTTTTATTTTAATCCATTTTCCATTCCACTCTTTTATCAGCCTTTCTTCGGACCATATTTCAGGGTTTTCTTTATCAACCCTCTGTATTAGTGAGCTTTCTTTATTCGATTTGGCTAAAACAAAGGGTAAGCCATTATTATCAAACAAGATTGCGGGTAAAAGTATATTATGGTGCTTTTTGCTTACGGAATTTTTACTTGAAATCGATAAATTAAATTTTTCCTCTATATTACTTATATATGAATAATAACAATTAGATTTTTTTAAGTTATCAATGTCAGTGATGTTTTCTTTTCTATTATATATCATCAATATTAATTTTAATGATGCTATGGTCAATTTCTCAATTTCATTCATGAAAAAATATCTTTAAAATTCACAAAATAAGAATTAAAACAATTGGTTATATTAATTTTGTGTGGAATTTAAGTGTTGCTTATTATCTTATATTTATTGCCATTATCGATGTGGGTAAATGGGACTATATATGTGGGGTAAAAGGACTTTTTGTGTGTAAATGTTGATTTTGAGTTTTTTCTCTATATTATTTCACTGATTTTTTTACTCTTAATGTATTTATAGATATAAAAATTCAAGATATCCGTGAATCAAATGTATTCTTTGTTGTAAACATTGTATAACTTCATTAATAAATTGTTTATTTTTGGTAAATAAAAATATGTCTGAAAAATTCGTACAAACTATCTCTAGCGTCAATTATAACAAAGGCGTTTTTTCTCTTTATTTCGTTGGTCAGGAACAAAACCGGATGGCGAATGGAATAATGGCAGAAAATGATAATGAACTTGAATTAAAGCAAGTCATCCATATGCCTGCATCGGGATTCATGTATATGGTTTCTATGGTTAAAAATATGTTGGAAGATCCACGCATGGCGGCTGAGTTTGACAAACTGGTCGCGGCAGGGTTTTTACCCGCTCCGCAAGTTACAGAAGAGCAAACTGTGTCGGAAGCTATGGTGGAAGAACCTGCTAATTCTAAGAAACGCCCATCTAAAAATATAAAATAAGATCTCATGGTTGATTAGCGTATGGCGATTATACATCAACCAGCTAAACTGAATACCGCAGAAATTCAGGCAATGATCGGAGGAGTGATGCTGCTGAGCCAGTATTCTCCTCTGCATCGAAGATACCTGGTGTCCGAGTGGCAACAGCGTATCTTGCCTGCGTTTGAACTGAATCAGTTTTGCTACTATGCAGATGGACAAGGGCGCCCAATTGCTTTTTGTAATTGGGCTTTTTTATCTGAACAAAATCGGGAAGAGATTCTTTCCGGAGAAAGAGAGCTTATCCACACAGACTGGCGCTCAGGTCCACATATCTTTTTTCCTGAAATGATTGCTCCTTTTGGTCATGGGCGTGAAGTTGCCAGGGATTTGCGCCGCCGTGTCTTTTTGCCGTGGAAAGGCCAGAAGGCTTGTACTGTCCGCGGGAAGCTGGATGTTCAAAATAACCGCTGTATTCGTCAGGTACAGTGGTTTTTTGTTTGATCAAATAGCACTGAGCGCAGGCCCTTTCCTTCAGGTAGGGGAGGGGATACGTAGTTATCGGAGTGTGCAAATTCGACGTTAAACACTCCGAATTTTTTGACGCTAAGTGGATGTCCCGCCGTAACCGCATAGCGGCTGGCGTAGCCAGAGGGCGGGGAGATACCCTCTTGTATGATTTAAAGGGATTTTGGATGGGGAAAGCATCGAATAGAAGTGCAGAGTACTTTTTTACAGGAAGATATTACGACGATAATGACGGTAATAGTATTACTGCTATTGGGGTTGGTGGTGAAGTTTATGCTTATGGCGGAAATGATGATGTTACCGTTGGTTCATTTAAAGTCGATGTATACCATACAGATGGCGACCTTGCGGTAAAAGGAGTGTCAGGTTATACCGGTATTCGTAAAACGGGAAATGGCGAGCTGTCATTTGCGGGGGCTGCCGGTGTGGCTGTTATTGATCACACGGGTGAAAAGGGAAATTTAAATTATTCGGGTGCGGCCGGTTATAATCAACTGGTCCGTAGAGGGTTGTCTGGTGATACTCGTTTTAGAGGGGCCGGTGGATACAATCAGTTATGGCATGAAACTAACCGGGGAAATTTAGATTTTGCCGGCGCAGGGGCAGGCAATGACATTGACCGTACCTGGTTTAACCGTTATCAAGATTCACAGGGAAATGTGACGTTTAATGGCGCCGGCGCTGCAAACAGTATCAATTCGCGGGTAGAACGAGGTAACGTTACATTCAACGGGGCCGGTGCTGATAATCACATCGTACGTATGGGTAAAGAAGGTAATATTATCTTACGTGGTGCGGGGGCATCGAATCGCATTGAGCGTGTACGTCAAAATAAAGACGAGTATGAACAGACCCGTGGTGATATTACTTTTGAAGGTGCGGGGGGGTATAACACACTCTATTCTGATGTCGCGCATGGCAATATTAATTTCTCTGGTGCGGGGGCTTACAATGAAATCACCAGAATAGACGAGAATAGCGATTTCGATGGTGAGGTACTGGAATTTGCTAAAGCCGAAGAGATCGTATTGACGACGGCAACGATGGGAGGAAGCGGGATCCAAGAGTCCCAGCAAGTCACAGGGATGAAATCAACTGCCGAACCGAATACCTATCTTTTTGCCTTTGCTGACAAAATGTACACTAAAATCAGCAAAGTTCGGCTGCAAAATAATCCCATTACGGGCAAACTCGGTTATTATGCCACTTCCTGGTATAAAGCGGGCAATCACCTTGAAAATCTTGCTGCGAAAGAGATTTCTTCAGGCAATGGATTTATCGAGGTAAACGTTGATGGCGCTTATCATCTCTCCGGTTTAATCGTTGAGCGTCTGCAACCCGTTACGATCCATGCTATCGGGGAAAACTTGTTGTCAGATCAGTGGGTAACCTATGCGGGTGGCGTGATGGTTAAAGCGGAGGATATCTCGCTAGGCGATGCCAAAATGGAGGGGTATGCCGTCTTTTCTGATGATGGAAAAGTCGATGTTTCCGCAGTCAAATCGAACCGAAAACCCAATACTTATGTGTATGCCAAAGTATTGGGACCCTATACCAAAGTGGTTGAAGTTCAGTTGGCCAATGATCCCGAAACAAAGCACCTCAAATACATCGCAACATCATGGTCTAAAGCAGGCGATCATACGGGTGATTTAGCCAATGAAGAGTTTTCCTATGCTAACGGGTATACCTCTGTCTACCCCGGTTACACGTTAAGCCAGCTTCAATATGACATCAATACAGTGCGCCGTACCTCCCATCGATTAGTGCATAGCAAAGAGTATCATCATCAAGACCTTGTGAAATTATCTGCAAGCAGTAGTGACATTAATTTTAACGGTGCGGGTGGTGGAAACGTTATTAAATCTGATGTCACGCGGGGAGATATTAATTTCACAGGGGCGGGGGCGGCGAACGTTATTTTGCACGACTCAAAGTTCGGTGATACGCATTTTAATGGTGCGGGTGCTGCCAACGTCATTGTAAAAAAAGGTGAAAAGGGCGATCTGACATTCCGTGGTGCCGGTTTAGCCAATGTCTTGGTTCACCAAGGCAGGAGCGGAAAAATGGATGTTTACGCCGGTGGCGCGGTAAATGTTCTTGTGCGGATCGGGGATGGGCAATACCTGGCTCATCTTCTGGCTTATGGCAATATCTCAATCCACAAAGGCAATGGTAACAGCCGGGTGCGGATGCTGGGCGGATATAACACGCATACTCAGATAGGTAATGGTGATGGGAACTGGTCCGGGCAGGGCGGTTTTAACGTCATCACTCAAGCGGGAAAAGGGAGCATCTTCTCTGTACTGTTAGGTGGGGCTAACGCACTCACTAAACTCGGGGCGGGCAGTCTGGTTGCCGGTATGCTTGGCGGTGCCAATATTATCAGCCATCTCAGTGAGGAGATTGAAACCGCCAACAGCACTGTTATTGCGTTGGGCGGCGCTAACATTTTTACCAAGAAAGGGAAAGGCCATGCGTGGGCAGTCATGGGCGGCGGTAAGAACGTCTTTACGCATATCGGTGACGACAAGACCACGGGCGTTATGCTGGGTGGTGCGAATATCTTGACCAAAGTCGGAAAGGGCGACACGACCGGCATCATGTTCGGCATGGGCAACGTGTTGACCCATGTCGGCGATGGTTTGACACTGGGTGTGATGGCTGCGGCAGGTAATATCTTCACCAAAGTCGGTGAGGGGACAGCGATTGCGGCCCTGATTGGCGCCGGCAACTTGTTTACCCATATCGGCAAAGGGGATGACTGGGCGCTAATGGGCGGTGCAGTGAATGTCTTTACCAAAGTGGGTGACGGTGATGCACTGGCATTGATGGTCGCGGCGGGCAATGTGTTTACGCATATTGGGGATGGCATAAGTGTTGCGCTGATGCTGGCAAAAGGCAATATCGCCACGAAAGTGGGTGATGGCATGACGTTGGCGGCGATGATCGGCAAAGCGAATCTCTTTACCCATATCGGGGAGGGC